>JAQCHP010000206.1 GCA_027619595.1 Planctomycetota bacterium | reverse complement strand
CGGGACTGTCACCCGCTGTGGTCGACCTTTCCAAGTCGTTCTGCTAATGGACCGCTTTGTAACTCCCATATAGAAGGCCCTACAACCCCGCGGAGGAAACCTCCACGGTTTAGGCTGTTTCCCGTTCGCTCGCCGCTACTGAGGAAATCGATTTTTCTTTCTATTCCACCGGTTACTTAGATGTTTCAGTTCACCGGGTTCACTAGGGTATCCTAGGATCACAGCTTGTTTGTCAGCTCCCCCAGGCTTTTCGCAGACTTCCACGCCCATTCACCTGACGCCAAGACATCCCCCATGTGCCCTTAATAGCTTGACCACAAATATCCAACCCTCTCAGGTTCATGATGCCCATTATGCCGCATCGGCTGAACTCACTCCCCCTTTGGTCAGATCATCAAGCTAATCGCGAAATCCTCACTATTTACAGCACGCAACCTATCTCCAGGCCTAAGCCAAAAAATAAGCCTCGTAACTGTCAGTCGCTTCGGATTCCGCATTATCGCAACGATTATTCTTACGTCAATCTGCTATCACCTTGCGAGTAATAACAGATTTTTAGCGCTCTTGAAGAACTTCCAGCATGCTACTTTATCAATGCAACAAAACCACTCAACTCCGTTGCTGTAAACATCGTTCACAACTACCAAGCTAAATGCCTTGCTGCACCGTTATCGTGCTTGCAAAGATGCCATTCTTGCCCAAAAACCAAATTGTCAAAGATCCAGGGTCACTTCGGTTTAACCTCTTGCAAGGAAAGACCTTAGCAGCCCATTCCACCACCCAAAGCTGAGCTCTGTGGCGGAAAAGTGTTAAATTAACCAATCATTGTTTCTTCAACAAGGCCTAGCCTGCCAGAAAAAAAATATTTTTCCGGGCGAGCCATTTGGCCCCGTGAGTTAACCGACGGCCAACTCACATCGGCAGGATTCTAGTGGCCGCTTGAGTATCGACAAGGCCGGGCGCGATAAAAAAGAGGGAATTATTTGGGAATCGTTAAAATCTGCTGGTTTTCAGGGTGGAATTGATTTCAACGTCGATGCTTTGGCGGCGTTCTCTGGGTCAGTTGTCGTCCCAGAATGGAGCATACGGCGCAGTCGGAATCTGAAAAAAGTCGCGCAGACTGCCTGGATCATTGCGGCCGGCTTCACGATGCCCCATTTCAATCAGTTCGTCCACAATCGCGGCGTTGTCAAGTTGCCACGTCGAGTCCCGCATCGCAAAGTCGATGCGTCGATACCGGCTGCCGAGGAGAAATTCCATCGGCGCATTGACACCTTCTACCTGGGCGTTGCCCATCACGTCGGCAGCACGCAGGCTCCAGTACAGGATGCCCGCCGCGGAGCCGGGTGGAGTGAGTGAAAAACGGGGTCTTCCCGCGCCAATGGACAAGACGTGGATTTCCGATGTGTCATACTGCGGATCGCATTGGGGCCTCTGGCAAAGTTGCCGGATCTTCATCGCCTCGGCAAACGCCAGTAAGCTGGGACTCGTGGCCCACAGGCCCCCGTCCACATAGGCTAGACCGTTGGGCAGTACCTTGTGGGGGAAATACGTCGGCGCCGCCGTTGCCGCCAACAAAACATCGACCAGATGCCAATTCCGTTCCTGGTGGCGAATTGGCAAATGAGGAGTGCGGAACAGGCATGTCTGACCGAGACTCAGGTTGACCGCTGGAATCAGTAGGCGCGGGCCCTTCAGGTCGGCCATCGACCGGGTCCCTAACGCGATTTTTAAAGCGGCACGCAGTTCTTGTGGACAGTATCGAGATTGAAACAGGTCTTCCCAGCGCGGACCATCCGCTTGTCGACAGACCGCCTTCAGTAGTCCTCCCACAGCGTGACACCAGAAGGGCCAATGGCGGTCAGTACGTGGCTGGAAAATCCGTGGAATTTGGCTGCGGTAAAAGCTCGTGATTTCGCCGGCACGCAGCCCAGCGGCAAGTCCCGCTGCAATGATGCCCCCGGTCGACGTGCCCGCGATAAGGTCGAAATATTCACCGATCGGCCGTTCGCAACGTGATTCGATTTCAGCCAGGTAGCCCGCAGCAAATGCGCCGCGGACGCCACCGCCATCGAGCGACAGAATGCGAAACACGGCCATCGTGAGCTACCAAGGAAATGCCATCGAGCCGTTGCCACGCAGTCCAATATCTCCTCGCGGCAGGCCCTCGTTTTCAAAGTACCGCGCATGGAATCCGCCCACATAGTGCGGATAATTGTAGTTGGAGGAGTAATTATTTTTGTTGCGGTAAACGCGATTGGGAGCCGCGTAGGTGTAGATGCGCTGACCATGATGGAATGGACGTCGCATCACGCCCGACTGAGCCGGAGCTCGACTGCCGAACATTCCGATCAGGATAACTGTAAGTGCTGCCTGGTGCAGATAGGATTGCATGTCTCGCCCCCTTTTCATGCTACGTTGAGCTGGAATGGGCATAGGCCCTAGGAAAGATAGCATACGTTCTATCACGAGAGACTCAGTCTATCAGGAGAGACTTCAGCCTATCGCGAGAGACTCAGCCGCCGTCGTTACGGCCGATGCGTTGAATCGATCATCACGCCACAGAGAAGCGGCTCACCGACGGAAGGAATAAGATCGATCTCGAGCGTTCCCTGTACGGCGATCGATTCGAAGCTCCTTACGAGGACTCGCTTCGATCCGCCCGTGGCCTGGAAAATGTCGAGACCTTCTACCACCGTGGCCCCCTGTAGCTTGATGTCAAACCGTCGCTCACCGACCGCCTTCGCCTCCGGTTCCATAAAAAAGAGTCGGACCCGCGAGGAGACTGCCGCAGAATTTGCATCACGTACCGAAATAGAGATCCGGCGGAGACCTTCCAATCCCGAGGCGCCGACCCATGCCGATTCACCTGAAACTTGGCCGGTCGGTAAGCGAAATGACGTGATCTCGCCCGTTGTGTCAATCTTGACCGAAGGAGATGGGTCAGCGTGTGGCGGGTATTCCAACCACAACGTTTTGTCATCGTCGACGCGATCCCCCGGCGCGCCGAGGTTGATGCCCAATTTGACGATCTCCGTCGGTGACGCATATGCATTATAAGTCCACATGTCGTTGGCCGGCGTATGGACCAATGCCAACGAAGTAAAAACGTTGTAGTTACAGTCGCAACCGTGAGCATAATTCGGAGCGTTGAGGATCCCTCCCGCCGGAATCAGGCTATTGCGGCATCCGGCGCGAAAGCCGTTGAGCCTCCCTGTGGCATTCATTGAACGATCGAAGAACCCCGCCGTATCGGAACGAAACGTCAAGAGGTGCGGGCTGGCGATGGCATAGTTACAATGATGCCCGGTGCGAGTGAATTGCCAGTCCTCTGCCTTCATGGTCATCGGATTGAGGTGCAGCATGGGCTTGCCGGTATGGATGTCGTATGCTTTCCCGGGGCCGCGTTGATCGATGATCTGATCTCCCGACAGAATGACTTTGTCCCAAAGGTGTTCCGGGTGCCCCACGAAGCCCTCGCCGTCACTCTCCTTTTTCCACAATCCGTTTCCGTCGCCCGCCTGCAATGCGTCAATCCCTTGCTTGTTCGATACGACGAGTATGTCGTGGTCGGGTGAATACGACATCCACGTCGCTACGCGGTCCGCTGTGCGTTCCCACATCTGTTTGCCGGTTGTCACGTCAAAGCACCGTAGTGCTCGATAGCCGCTGGTCTCCGGTGTGAGTCCCCGTCGTTTCCAGGCGTCATAGAATTCCTGCAGTTGGCCGTCAAAGCAATACACCCGGTCACCGCCGATCGCCAGGAGTGGGACGCTACTATGAGCCTCTTGGCGCCAAGCGATTGCCCCCGTGTGTCGGTTCATCGCTTGGATCGCTCGGGGCAACAGCCCCTGCGGAGTCTGCTGAAAAACAGTCACCAATAACAGGTCTTTCCAGATGCGAATCTTACCCCATTGATCATCCTGTTGCGGCAAATGGAATTCGTTGACGGTGGCACCCGTTTGTGAGTTGAGCACGAGGCACATATCGGGATAAACCAAATATGCGAATTCCTGGGTCGCTACAAAATGAAAGCCGGGATTTTCTCCGTCGAAGAAGTTTCCTTCTCGACCCGGTCCACTGCCGTTGCGCAAGGCGCGTTGCCACAGAATCTCTCCCGTATAAATGTCGATCGATGTGAGTTTGTTCGGTCCCTGCACGATCATGCGTCCCTCAACCACCGTGAGGCCTGGTCCCCAATAGTGACGATCAAAATAGAGATCGCCCTGCGATGCAGGTCCGCCAAACCACAGCACACCGAGAGGAGCCTTCACCAGTTCGTCGTGGCTCATGAGCGTATTCGACGGGTCCCCATATTCGTGCGACCAATCCGCCGCACCCGGCAAAGGGCCCACTCGTGTTAGTTTTTGCCAGGCGTCATGACTCGTGAGTTCGCCCCCAGCGAACGACGTGTCGTCAAGCAGGTTCGACAACGATTGCACTGCGTCGTCAGATGCCCTGAATATCATCGATCCACCATACGGCCGCAGGCAGGGGAACAGAGTACGAGTGACTTTGTCCAAGGGACCGAACCGTTCGAGTTCTTCCGAAACAATCAACGTGGCAAGGTAGGGCGGCAGTTGGACGTGCTGTAGATCGGTTGCAAAGACGTTGGCACGTTGGCCGTGTACCCCTAAGGCAGCCAGCCTTGCGCGCAGCGTCATGGCTTTTGTTGTATCAGGTTCCAGAATATGGAGTGTCAGTCGCGATTGCTGTAACAACTCTTCGATCAACGCGCCCGAACCGCCCCCCAGTACGATACATTGTCCGCGTGGCGTAGGTGCGATCTGCAGCATCATCGCGACGTCTTGGGTCCATCGACTGGATGGGCCGAAGGCCGCTTGCAACGGTAGATGAACCACAGGTTGGTTGGCCGTCGATGCAGGCCGCTGCGCGCCAAAACAATGGATCGTGCCGTCCGTGGTCGTGATGAACAGTTTTCCGTCCGCGGCGATGGCGCTGCGAGGAGGGTTGCTGAAATTTAGCTGCCATAACACGCTTGGTGGGGAGGATGGATTTGTGACGTTCAACGCAAAAGCGGAGTTCCCCTGAACGCCAATCAATTGATGGCCTGCCTTGAGCAGGAATTGGGGAGGCTGCTGCGGATCTGATGCGCTCAGGCCCTTTAAGTCGGAACTCCACAATTCAGGTACTTCATGCAAGACAATCGGATTTCCCCGGCGATCACGCGATTCGACGTCAGTTCGCTTGTCGAGATCATAGGACACGGCCTCATGGACAATCGGTGCATCTTTCTCGTCGTCCTTGAGAACGCGAGTTCGCATGCCGAATATCACTGAGCCCTCCAGGACAGGTTTCGTGAGTCGAATATCCAACTGAGTATTTGACTTGATGTCATACACGGCATCGCCATGAAAAAAGGCGTGGCGGCTGGACGTGACGTGCGAGTCGGTTAACCCTTTGGAACTCGAGTAATTCAGGGAGACCGGCGCGAGCGAATCGGAGTCCAGGCACTTTGCGTTGCCCCGTCCCGTCGGAATGAACAACCGCCCGCCGGCCAATGCCAAGTGGCCTTGGGGCGTCATGTCTTCGAGGATTTTCGACTTCAGTACCGGAGGTCCACCATCGACGTTCACCTCACAGACGAAACAACCTTCGAAGGGCCACACACCCACCGTAAACAATGCCCGGTTTTCATGGACGACGACCCCTCCCCGAACCGGCCAGGCCGAAATGAGCCGTTCGTTCCCCAGGACCAACCGAGAGGACGGTGCCGCATCGACCGACCAACTTAACGTGCCGGTCGCCACATCGAGACAATAGAACTTGCCATCGTCCGCACCAAAATAGACGTGACCTTGATGTGCAAAAGGAGCAAGTCGAACTGGCGCGGAAACATGATATTGCCAAATTGGCTCGCCAGTTTCGGTACGATAGGCGGAGACAGAATTCGTTCGAGCGGAAGCGACAAGGAGAATCTTACCCACCACAATCGGCTCGTACGATGCATCGAACTGCAGCCGAATGTCCTCTTGCCAGGCCACATGGTTGGGGCCGAGTTCTCGCGACCACAAGGCCGTTGGGTGGTCCGGAAGCTGTTCGTCCGTCGTCGCAGTGCGGGCTGCGTCATGACGCCAAGTGGGCCAGTCCGAAGCAGTTAGGCTTCCAGTAAGAATGGCCAGAAGACCGACAATCTGAACTGCGAATTTTACACTTTGCATGACAACGATTCCACTGTCTCGGGACTTTCTTGGTCGCAGCGCACGAAGCCACCGGCCCGACGCCCCCCAATTGTACCAAGTGAATGAGTGGAAATAATGAGGAAGGCCAGAGTTTCGTGCGGGAAGGCCGGAATTTTGTGTGGGCAGATATCTGTCAGTCTTGGCAGCGAAATAGTGTGCGTGCCGGCTGATGGTCGGGTTACCGTCGTCATTATCAGCCGCTAAGCGTTCGCCGCGAGATGTTGCACAAATAGTGCCATCCACTTAAGACGTCGTGGGTAATTGGTCCGTATCGATCGCCGCGTTTCACTCCGACACAGGCTAGTGATAGCGGTTCGAACGCCCCCATGGCAACGCCGTAGCTGATTTTATTTTGCGTACGAAAAGATCGGGCCAGAGCCAGATTGGTAAAGTGGGAAAAGCGAAATTCTCATCGGAAACACTGAGTCGGGGCGAATTTCAAAAGCCCGGAGGGCAACGCCG
>JAQCHP010000040.1 GCA_027619595.1 Planctomycetota bacterium | reverse complement strand
CGACCGCTCGTCGCCTGCGTCAAAAGTACGTGAAAGGAATTCGCGCCAGTCGAGCCCGCTTCGTGGAACCGAAGGTCAAATCACCGGAACTACCGGGTTAGCGATCGGTCTTATCGCCTGATTTTTTGAATACCGCCCCACCTTCTGCGCTCCCGTTGCGCCATGACGCACCATTTCTTGCCGTCATTTCAATGAATTCGGCCATCTGACGACGCATTTCTTCTCGAATAGCCATCCGGCGACCGCCGAACCCCTCGCCGCAAACACCGCGTCTATCCCAGCTTAATAATGCCCAGATACTGCCTGTCCCCGTCTTTTTCTGCCTGTCCTCGTCTTTTTCCTCTTTTTTTCTGCCTGTCTCCGTGTTTTTCTAGAGAAGGCAGCCGTTGCGCCGGCGCGCGGCACCAGTACGTGAACCGAGATCTATGCGAAATGACCGTTAACTCCAGATATCGGATGTGCTGTCGCCGGTAGCAAAACGGATCTCGTGCGCACGAGCTGGACCATTGGGTTCGACGCCAAAATCGACAAAGAACTTTTCGTCCAACGTCATTCCGCCTTTGTCTGTATCGCAGTCAATCTTCAGAAAGTACGATCCGGTCTGGGCCATATCCGGGTAGAACTGATTGTCCCAGGGGCCATAGAGAGAATTCGTCAGATAAAGGCGTTTGCCATCCAAGCTCAACTGCAACATTTGCGGGCCGCCGGTCAGATTTTTTCCGTTCAGTTCCCTGCCCTTGCCAATCACGCCTCCTAACCAGACTTGTCCAGTCAGTTTCGGGTTCACTGGATCACTGACATTGTACTGTCGCAGATCGCCGTGCAACCAATTGGAGAAGTACAGGAAACGATCATCCATTGAGAGCACGACATCTGTAATTAGACCAGGTACCGGAAATGGCCAGCCGTCGGTTGGGACGGAATCGACTCCAATGATTTGCTTGGCTTCCCATTTGTCTCCGGGCTTATGCCAATGCCAAATGGTGCTGCTTAAAGCTGCTCCGACAAAGCCATGGGTGCTGGAAGGATCATGATGAAATCTCACTTCCAGCGGTATCAAACCTTCTTCACCCAAGTCGATCGACTGAACGATCTTTCGGTTTTCCCAATCCCAAAAATGCAGCCGTCGACCGTATTTGCCTTCAGCCACATGCTCGAGTTTGAATCCTTGGGAAACGGTGTTTGGAGCTCCCCACTCGCTGCTGACCATCGAATTGAGTCGGGGCTGGTACCAGAAGTCGTAATTGAATTGCATGCCCGTCGCATCTTTTTCCCATCGGCCTTTGACATCAAATTTCTGATCCAGCAACATGAATCCGCCGGGGCCTTCGCCGTCCGCGTTGCCGAGCATCGAAATCATGATTTCGCCAGTTGAAAGGCAATGTACGGTATGCGGTGCAGACAATCCCGTTTTCAATTTTATGGTTTCTGGTTCAATGACTTTGTGCATTTTGGGAGCACGTGGATCAATGGTGTCGACAATGTGAATGCGACTGGAACTGATTCCTGGCAGCACGATAAATCGGCGTCCGACTTTGTCCTTTCCGTGACAGCTGCTGCAGGAATTCCAACCGAAATGATGAAGCTCGTCACCGATATTGGGCATCGGCAACCGGTGGATCACTTGACCGTAAGTCTTCGAACTACTGTCCAGGTCAATGGTAGCCAAGTAATCGGGTTGTTTGACATTCGAGCCCGCGTAGATCGCTGGAACATAAGCGATCGTTTCAGGCGGCGCTTTAATCGCTGCGGCAACCGTTGCATACGTTCGATCACAACATTCGGGAGCATCGTCCGATCTATGCAGTTTCCCGATTGCGTGAGTCGGTCCAAGCGATGTAAGAATTGTTGTGGCCGCAGTTTGTTTGATAAACTGACGGCGGTCTTGGGGGCCAAACGGTAACATGACGCAGTCTCCCTAGAAAAAATCTGACTTGCCGAACGCCGCCCATGGGCTTCAACGCCTATTTGTCCTGCATCGAAACGCAATTCGTGCTTCGGCAGGCCGCAATTTCTCTCGCCATCCCGTCTACCCGCGCTCCGGCCTACGCCGCAGGTTGCCCGGACGACGGTACAAGCGACGCGATGATGGTAAACAAGATTGCAAAAACTAACAATAAGTTGAAGAGCCCAAACACCACGCCACAAATCAGGCCGACTTTGGCGTGGGTGCTCCCGTGCACATTAGGGTCTTCGCGGTATTTTTTCAGGCCACGCAGAGCGAGAACGATGGCTGCAATGGCCAGGGGCAGACCGAATACCGGGAACAGAGAAAACAAACCCAAGTAGTAAGAGCTAAGGGCCGCGCCATTCTTGGAAGGAATCAACCGATCGACCGCACTAACGGAACTGCCTTCGGCGCTTCCACCCCGAACCGGAGGGGCAAAGGGATTGGTCGATGGCGCCGCGCCTGTTGTAACCGCGACTGCCGGAACCAGCGTGGCATCATCAACAACCTCCGCTGGCAGTTCTCCCGTGGCAACGAGCACGTGCGGCCGTCTCATGTAGTGCCATAGCAGGAAGGGATAAATACAGCCGATGAGGGAGCCAATCACAGCACCGATGATCCCGCCGACCAGCCCCGCGGCTACTGCGGGGTTTTCTTCTTGGGCCGGTCGCAAAAGCGGCAAGAAGATCGATATGGTCACCACCGTGCCGACGATCGTGGCTACAACCGCATACGCTGCATAAACAAGACACAGTTTGCGTGCCCAGGGTTGAAGCATGAGCAAGCCAATACCAGAGACCAACATCACAATCGACGCCACAAAACCCAGTTTGAGCGACACATCCTGATAGATTTGGACCGCCGGGTGCACATTCACGTTCAAGCCTGGTACTGCACCGTTTTCAGCTTGTGGCAAAAATGGAAAAGCAGCTGACGCAATTGTCCCGAGAAGGCCCAATACGATGTTCAGGATCCCAAAGACGGTCACCGACGTCGGACGCTGCATGTGGAGATTTCCTGCCCTGGGAAGATGGGAACGAATGGGGAATGCCCCCGACAAACCCCAAGGTCCGATGATCCCTGCTGGCCTTTGCTGCGTCAACAGGGCAACAAGCTAAGAATTGATCCTCTCGAAGGCGGCTGCTCGGGCGTGAGAATGCCCAAATACTGACTGTCCCCGTCTTTTTCCCCTGACTGTCCCCGTCTTTTTCCCTACGGTCCCACACAGTTCGGATACGGACGCGTCGGACAGGTAACGACGCCCCAGGTAGTTGACGGATTTGGGACGATCAGCCAAGAGACGCACATGTTCCCCGCCTACTCTCCCAATGGGCAGAGGCTGGCGTGTTTCTCCGTTACGTATCCGAATCCGTTAATGACGACTCCTACCACAACGTCACTCTTTACTGTCAATGCGAACGGATCTGGCCGAACTCCTCTTGTTCATTTTGCCAGCGGCCTCTTTCCGTTAGGCCTTTCTTGGACCCCCGATGGCAGTCAGCTTGTGTTTTCCATGGCCAACCAATCGTCAAGTGGCGGGACATTCCTGCCGGCCGGGCAAGAGAACACAGCGTTCCTGCGTGCGATCAGTTCGAGCGGAGGAAGCCCGTTTTCAATTGCTGGCGCGCCGAATGGACTGTTTCCCAGTGTGATCGCGGGTGGGGGTACGTCTCCCGCCGATCTGACTGGCGATGGAAGAATTGATGCGGCGGACCTCAGTGTGATCTTCGGCAACTGGGCACGTTCGGGTGCAGGTGACCTGAGTGGCGACGGTATCGTGGATGCAGCCGATTTGGCAATTGTGTTCAGCAATTGGACGGGCGACTCGGTATCGGCTCTTCCAGAGCCGGTGTTCGGTACGGCCGGACTCGTGTTGTTCATCACCCTTGCGCGATCGACTCATAGACGTCCGGGCTCCGAACGTCGCTGATCGCTCGCGTCTTATCGGCCGTTATTAACTACTCACCTACGAAATGGTCGCGAATCATCGGACACATCCAGGCGACGGATCACATTGCCGTGGGCGTCCAGCAGATGGTCGGCTGGGTACTCATTTTCTCCGGGAAGATGGTCGTTGTCGAAACGCGCGTCATCTTCCTCGTCTTCCAGGCCTTCTTCGATCAGGTCTTCTTCGCTGTCGGTGAAGGGGGTGCCAATTTCATCTTCCATCGTAGGTAAGCGGATCATTACGTCAAAGTTACCGGTCCCGACGTTTTGCTCCAGCGTCCGAAGAATAGACTGCTGTCGTGGCGAGTCGTCGAACGGCCCATTGATATAAAAGGGTCTACCATTCTTGCCGAATTCATACAGTCCAGTTACGGATTCAGCGGGCGTGTCACCCCACAATGGGGCGACCTTGCGGTAGTCTGGGTGGGGCGAAAACCCAAGCGTACCGGCGTAATCGATGGCTGCTTCTACGAGCCCACGCGCTAACCCGGGCGATACATCTTGAGAGCCTCGTGACGCATAGATTTTGATGCGACTCAGGGCGTCGGCGTGAGAGCATACCTGTGCGGCAATATCCTTCACGCCCAAGCAGTAGGTATCCAACAGTACGTGGGCAATGGCAGTTTCACCCGTTGGATATTGTCTTGCGAACGCCACATATCCGATTCCCGAATGGCGAATGGAATCTCCAACACTACAGTGAAGAATTCGTCCGTGGGACGCTGCTTGCATCTTCCCGGCTAACGAAGAGAGTGCTTGCTTTGCGCGAACTATCTCTTTTCGCTTATTCTTTTCCTTGGCCTGCTTTTTTGCCAGTTTTCGTTGTCGTTGTTGTTCCGTCTTTCCCATTGCAGGTGCGTCCTTATTATTGGTCCATTCGGTTCGAGTGCTGACCATCGCACTCCGACCGCTACTCAATTATGAGCCTTAGCAAGGGAGATTGTAAACTAAGCTAGCAAGCCGATTGTGCGCTGGCGAAGGAAAAGGCCGCGACCGCCGCGGTCGGTGAACCGCCGAGGGATCTTTCCAAATTCCCCAGATTATGGGCTAGCGGTTAAAGGTCGTACTGATCCGCGAACCGACTTCGATGGGCCCATAAACCCAAGGCGGGATTGCGGCCGAAGAAGGTCCGTTCGCCCGCAACGCTGTTCCGGCCGTCTCGCAGCTTGTGTGGGTCATAGTGGCCGAGCATTGATGCTTGAAGCAGCAACCGCAGCGAACATGGACGTTGACCGGTTGTCGTTCAAAGGCTCCCGCTGAACCAATACACCATCGATTAATTCGATCACTCGCGAGAAGACTAGCCAAACGAAATTCCTGTGTTTACTTGAGTTCAGTAAAGAATTCACTTCAAAGGAATTGGCCGCGTGGGTGGGTCGCCATGATGGCGAGAACGCGGTGGCCAATGAAAAAAGGGTTGCTCGTAGAGGGCACTCGTCGGAATTTGCTCGGGTACCCATTTGAATTCTCCCATCACCCGCAGCCAGAAATCGCGATGTGCCCCGCGGAGATCCTGAACACTTATGTTCGTAGCTCATCGGACATTGAGATTGCAGTGTTTGTCAAAACATTGAGGCTGCGTGATACTGCAGCGCAGAGGCGCGCCGTTGAAGCGATCATTAAAAGATCAATGGACCACTCGTGGACCGAAGCTGAAACCTGAACTTGAGAGTTAAGAGCACTGAATCCCCCCGACCAGCACTGACAAGTCAAGTCGTTCGAATTCTCATGATCCGCAATTGACGCTAGACACCCCCGCACCGCGGACCTCATGGATCAGGATTTTGCATCCCAGCGTTCTCTACCGTATCTCCCTCCGGTATTCCGGCGGCGTCTTCGATATTCTTCGCGTGTCGATGCACGTTCTCAGCGCCACGTTGAATTTGTTGTACCTTGCTTCCGTTGCCGCAGCCATAGGTAAAGCAGGCGCCGAGTAACGTCACTGAAATCGCCGCTTTGCGAGTCATCGTCGCCCAAAAGATACTCATATTCACCACGTCGATTCTTGCCATGTCACTATGTCTCACAGTTGTTTCAAGTTGCAACGTCTTAGATCACTTACGAGAGAGTTGAAGTTGCCAAACGAATAGGTTTTATTTAGGCTGGCGATTGTCCGTCTGTGCGTTGGGCCCCCATCGTTCGCCGTAGATATCGAGCAAATCGTCATGATGCGTCCGTGAAGACAATTACCTGCACCGGGTAACCAAGTAGGGCATGGACCGCTACTTGCGTGGTACCGAGGCAAGGTGCTGTTCAAGAAACTTAGCGACCAATTCCAACATTGCAGGAGTGTAATGCTCGTCACCGCCATGCTTGCCGCCGTGAACCACTTCAAATTGCACCGGCCGCTTAACCCCCTTGTACTTTCCGTGAAGCTCGTGCGATTGTTGGATTGGCATCTGCGGATCTTGGTCGCCATGAATCAGTAGCAGCGGCGGATCGTCGGCAGAGACGTGCTCGACGGGGCTGGCCAATCGCGCCAGATCCGCTCGGCTTTCCGGATCCCCACCCAAGAGCAACTCAAGCGCAGGGACCCGCATGTTCAAGCCATACGGTGTCGACTGCGAAAGAATCGACCGTAAGTTGCTGGCTCCAAAAAAAGAGACGATGGCGGCGACTGACGAATCGACTTGCAAATGCTCACCGACCGCCCCTTCTAGCTCCGCGTGTCCGTTGGTTACACCAACGAGCGCTGCCAAATGGGCGCCGGCCGACACCCCAGCCACGATCATCTTTCGCTGGTCTAATTTCAAATCGATAGCATTTGCGCGTAGAAACCGTATCGCCGCTTTGATGTCATGGATTTGGGCGGGAAACTTGGCGACAGGACTCAAGCGGTAGTTCACACTGGCGATAACATACCCGCGTTCAACGAGTTCCTGAATAGGCACGCTCTCCTTACTACCCGAACGCCACGCTCCGCCATGAACCCAAATAATCGTCGGATAGCCAGAATCTGGCGCTGTCGCCTCCGGCAAATGCAGGTCGAGCGCCAGTGGCACATCGGATACCTGCGCGTAGATCAGCTCGCGCACCGGTGCGGCAGCTCGCCCGACGTTCAGCTTGCACGTCGCTGCAACGCACAAAGTCAACAAAATCTTCGTAGTTACGTTCACGTAACCTTGCCTCCTAGAGAACCAAGTCATCCGTTGCAGAGCGACAGACTTCACGCACAGTTGCAAAGGCACCCAACTCTGCCGCAACTCAATCCACCGTACGAACAGTAAACTCACTTTTCTCCGCCTGAAGCTACCAGGGGGAACCACGCTATTCTAGGGGGGGCTCCTGGACCGACGTTGCACGGTCGTCCGTTCAGCCGCTTCGCATCCACATCTACGATTTTGTGTACCGTTGCGAATTGGGTGTACCATGTTCTACCATGACACCCTTCGGGGAGCGACAGAATGAGTGGTACCGGTCCATGCTTCGGCGTGGGGCGCATCGCAGTTGCTCGTACCAGGCCAAACATGCGTCACATGCCAGCGACTTAACAACTACCGAATCCCAAAAGCGGAGTGTGTGTCATGCCCGTTTCTCGCCGTCACTTCTTAGTTACGTCAGCTGTCTGCGCATGGGGTGGGCTCACGCTGAGCGATGCAGTTTCCGAAGAAACGACTGGCCGGAACGGCCAATTGTTGCTGCATACCTGGGAGCGGGATCAACGCAATCCTATCTTCGTGCCACGATCCGAGTTCGATGCCCAAGGTGCTCACAGCCCATTTGTTGTGCTCCATGAATTTCAGTGGTGGATGTTCTATGCAGGGATCGGAAAGGATGGCGTCCAGCGGATTTGCCTGGCGACTGCGAGTCCTGAGACGCCAACTGAATGGGAGCGGCATGGTCCGATTCTTGAATTGGGGGGCAAAGACGCGTTTGACGAACGCTCGGCGACCTATCCGTGCGTCTATCGAATTGGTGACAAGTGGCATCTCTATTACTCCGGTCGCAGTCACCGCGACGGAAAGCAGTACTTCTCGAACTATTGGGGGATTGGGCTGGCGCAGAGCGACGACTTGCTCCACTGGAAAAAACATTCGCTAGAACCGGTCCTTCAGGGAGACGGCGTCGAAACATACCCCGACTGCCGAGCGCTCGTCGGACTGGGCAATATTGTCGATCTTCCGCAGTCGGATGGGCGAACTCTCTACCGCATCTACTACACGCTGCTGCCGGGCCTGAAGGACCCGGACTATCAAGCGAACGGAACGTGGCACGTCGTCGAACACAAAGTCTGTATGGCCGCCCATTCGTACGACGGCATCACGTGGACGGACCGCCAAATTGTGCTAGAACGCCGTCGCGATGTGACGACAGAAGACATCGGCGTAGTCGGTCTGAACGTATGGAAGTCGAGGAATGGATATCGCGGCGTCTACACCGGTTTGGGGACGAAGTTCAACACCTATGCCCTGGCCGAGGCGGCTAGTCGAGATGGATTGACGTGGGATCGCGGCAGCGGATCGGACAATGTATCGCTGACACTCCAGCCCGCATCATGGGACAGTGGCATGATCGGCTATCCGTGTGTGTTACGGGAAAAAGACCAGATCCGACTCTTCTACAACGGAGCCGGAGGGGGCGCGACCGGCGTCGGAATGGCTGTCGCTGGTCTGGTCGATTAGTCGCCATGGGAGGGGAGCCAGAGGAAGAGATCCCACGCACGCGGCACCCTTGTGGTAAGTCTTGCGTTGTCGTAAACGGCCCAACCTTGACACCCTTGGTATTACACCTTGGGCTCCCAACCCGGCTGATACTCACGCGACCAAAGCTTCATTGCGTCGTCGTCGTCGCGAATGTAACCGTTGGTAGGATCGCAGTTGAGTGTGCGGCCGGTACGGTGCGCGATATTCCCCAGGTGACACATGAGAGTACTCTTGTACCCCTTCTCGATCTCTGCGTTCAGCGCCAGTGGCGTGTTGTTGCGAATCGCCGCGAGTAAGTTGTCAAAATGCGGGTCATCGACAAGAGCAGGGAATTTCCGTTCTTCGATTTTCTTGTCGGCTTTGTCAAAGAGAATATATGAGCCGCTACTGTCGACTTCCATCATACCGTTATCGCCGTAGAATTCAGCGAACGAGCTATTGCCGTGCCGGCTTCCGTTCAGACCCTGCCACGTGATCTGGCGATTCTCCGGGAATTCGAAACAGACCGCGTGCGTGTCAGGAGTCTCCTGGTCATCTTTCCAATCGTAGCGCCCGCCGCTCGAGGTAACCCGAATCGGAAAGTCGACATCCATCGCCCACCGGCACAAATCGAGCCGATGGACGCCGTTGTTCCCCAACTCACCGTTGCCCCAATGCCACAGCCAATTCCAGTTGTAATGCAGGACATTGCTGAGATACGGGCGTCGCGGAGCGGGCCCCTGCCACAGTTCGTAATCTATATGAGGAGGAACGGCCCCTGGCACGCCGATGCCAATCGAGCCGCGTGGCTTCGCAAACCACGAGCGGGCCAAATAGACGCGACCGATTACCCCTTGGTGCAATCGTTGCACGGCTTCGATCCAACCTTCGGCACTGCGCCGCTGACATCCCATCTGCACCGCACGATTGTATTTGCGCGCCGCCTCGACCATCAGCTCCCCCTCGCGCGGGTTATGGCTACAAGGTTTTTCGACGTAGACGTGTTTGCCTGCCGCGCATGCTAGAATCGTCGCGGGCGCGTGCCAGTGATTCGGTGCGGCACAGACCAGCACATCCACTTCCTGGTCGTCCAAGATACGGCGGAAGTCCCCTACCTGCTGCGGCGCCTTGCCCGTGTCGCTCTCCAACTTCTTCGCGATCGGACCGATACGGGTCGAATCGACGTCGCAAACGTACTTGACTTCGACATTTTGCTGCCGAGCAAATCCGGAGGCTAAATACTGACCGCGGCTCAGCCCCATGACGCCGACGATAACACGGTTATTTGGCGAAGTGTCGGCGTACGATCGCGTCCCCGACAAGCTCACTCCAGCGGCGAAAGTAGCAACCGTAGCGTTGCTCAAGAACTCGCGGCGGTTGTGCAGATCGATCATATGCTTCTTCCAATATTTTGCGGTCTGCGACTCTCCCAGACCCCCGTACGTCGACGGACTGGGCGTTCGAGTTCTAATGAAGCTATCAGCAAGGTCAACCCCAGTCAACGAGGGAAATGGAAACCGCTCCACCGCGTACCACATCACCACAAATTGACAGACCCGTCCTACTTACTCGGCGACGGGCCGGGAGACCCGTCCTACTTACTCGGCGACGGGCCGGGAGACCCGTCCTACTTACTCGGCGACGGGCCAGGAGACCCGTCCTACTTACTCGGCGACGGGCCAGGAGACCCGTCGTGCTGATCAACGAACCCAAACGAGTCGAATTCTGCCTAAACAAACCGACTTCGATGCGCCCATAAACCCAAGGCGGGATTGCGGACGAAGAAGATCCGCTCACCTGCGACAACGTTCCAGCCGTCGCGGAGCTTTTGCGGGTCGTATTGGTCCAGCATCTGCGATAGGTCAGCGTACTGGTAACCTACGGATTCGATCTCCGCGCGGGATAAGTTGCCCGGACAATAGGTAATAGAAAATCGTCCTTCGGAGGAACCATGGATCAGATGGGCGGCAGCCGAGAGGTTGTCCTGTAGGTCCTGATTCTCGGCGACAAACCGCATGATTTCGGGCGTGGTACGGTAGCCGTATTTGCGAATCAGCCGGTCGATGTCGTGATCTTCGCCAAAAGTTTTGACCCCTGGCGCAAGTACAATCAATTCGCCGCCATCGGCGATCAACATCCGCGTGCGGTAGATCGACTTGTTGCCTATCCACGTGCTATGGAATTCTTCTTCATGCAAATGCACGACGACCTTGCGAGGCTGTTCGTCCAGTAGTTTGATATTGACCTGGACGGCCAGTTCTGCAGCGCGTTCGAAGCACTCAAGATCGTCGCCTATGAACAGCCCTCGCGTTTTGAGTAGCCCCTCTTCGTTGGTCGCGACGACAGTTAATGCATACACAATCGGCAGGTGCTGGCAGAAATGTAGTTCGGCGTAATTCAGGATCTTGCGCAGGGGGTTCGTGACTTGTCCCATCATGCGTTCCATTCCATAGGCGGCGCCGACGAAATGACTTTCATTAATCCCTTGTGTTCCGCCGGTACCGACGAAGAGATTCTTGTTGTGATTGGCCATACCGATCACTTCATGCGGCACGACCTGGCCAATGGACAGGATCAGATCATGGCCCCCTTGCCAGATATGTCGACTGAGCTGCGCTGGCCAGGGCTTTGCGTAGATTCCTTCGGTGACTTCGTGGACGAAATCGGCCGGTACCATGCCAATGGTGATCGCGTCATTTCGCCAGTCGTGATGCCGTACGAGTCTGTGTGGCAGCCCCGGGTACATCTTGTTCAGTTGCTCTTCGGTCATCGCGAAGTGCGTCCCGACCGCCGGCAGCACGTCCGTGAGATGCGCGCCGTAATGTTCGTAGGCGGCGAGCGTCAAGATACCGGCCCGACTATTGCCCCGCGTGTGATCGGGGGGAACTGCAATGACTTTGCGACGCGGCCCCAGTTGCCGCAGCGCGTCTTGCATGGCACACGTTAATTCGATGTTCGAGAGGTCGGCGTCGGCGTGTCCGAGTGAAATATAGAGCGACATTTGGGGGTGCTACTCGCTAATAGCCAGCCCGGCGGGCAATGACCCTGGTTCCAACAACGGCTTGTTTTTGCAAGGATTGTAAAGCGGGTCACCAATCAATACCATCATCCACGAATTCAACGGCTGCGTACGGTAGTAACACTCCACAAGACTGTACTTCCCAGTCATGAGCAGCGGAAAAAAGTTATCGGGATGTGGAAACGCCGATAGATAGGGTTCGTACACGGGTCCCATCGTGGCAGTGATTCCATCCTCCAGCATCTTCTTGCACCAGACGTTGCTTTCTACATCGTGAAGCGTTGCTGCTTCGCTGCTGGCGAGGTGGTACCCGATCGCTCCCGGGGCCCAGTCAAACGCATCGACATAGTTGGCTAACGAATACCAACCACAGTAAAAGACCGATTCAGGGCACTCGCCGGGTTGGAACAGAGCTGCATCGCGATTGACATGGACTGGCAAGGCAGTCTGTTGCGTGAGCAGCTTTTCTGCTTTGATCAAAGCAATATCGTATTCTTCGTACGAGCCAGGTGCCGGTGCGGGGCTTTCGAGTGTAGCGAGTCCGCGAGGATCGAGGTAGATATTACCTTGAACTCCCGCTGTCTCTGCGGCGATCGCCTTATCGACTAAGCCCCGCGCAATCTCAACGGTTGGCCCATCCAGTCGTGATACCATGATCGTCCGCAGGACGTTGCGCAGTTCGCTGTTGTCGTAGCGAAAATGGAGGAAGTTCGGTTGCCAACGGAGCAGATCGTATTCGGGCCAAAGGATCAAGGAGAGTTCGCTGTCGAAGCTGGCAGCCGTTTCATTCTTAGCGATCAGTTCGAGCTGGGAATCGATCCAGCCGAGTTGTCCCAGCCGGCCCGTTGTCGCGCTCAGAACGCCGAGGATCGAAGCATCGCGTTGTACGTTGGGCGGCATTCCTTCCATCGTGTTTCTGGCCTCGGTCAAACCAGTCAATCGGCCCTGGATTTGTGCTAATTGCAACTGTATTGCTTGTTGCTGGTCTGCCGGTGCGCGGTTGGCCGCCTGTCCCAGCACATTCACAAACATCGAAAAGCCGCCGCCGGCTAAGATCTGTTGTTGGAACTGCTGTGTTTCCGTCTGTCGTTGAGCGGCGTCGGTGACGGAAAACAACCGCTGTTGTGCTTCCTGCAAGTCCTTTTCCGCAAGGTCTTGGAACGCTTTTGCGTCAGTCTTTTCGTTGACATCCGCGATGGGTGGGGGAGCATCGGTTGTCGCGAGTTTGCGAATCGAATTGAGCATTTCGACAACACGGCGAGCTCCCTGCGCACGCTCACGTTCGAGAAACGTTCGGCGGAGTCGCTGTTGTCGATCAACATTTCCTGTGCCGCCAACCTTGAGCGGAACACCCCAAGTCGTGACGAAGCATTTGAGTCGTGTCGATCGTTTGCTTTCACTCAACCATTTGCGTACCGCGGGGCGCACGGTCTTATCCCATTCTTCACGTGTGAGGACTTCCTCCTCACTGATGTCCACCGTGCAGATATTTTCCTGGGGCACGTGGCGCTGAGCAGCGTAAAACGCTCCCAATTCCAGGGATTGTTTGTTGCGACCGTTGACTAAGATCCCGACTTCATCGGGTGCGATGGCCGCGTTGGCGATGTTCAGGAATGTGCCCAGAGTTGCGACTGCTGCGAGTAGTAGATAGTACATGGTTGGTTGGGTTCGCTGAGGGGGCACTAGTTGCACTCCGTCTGAGCCAATTTCAAATCGGCATTCACCATCAGTTGAACCAACTCGGCCAGCGATGTTGTGACCTGCCAGTTCATCTCTCGCATGGCGCGGGAGGGATCGCCCATGAGCAATCGGACTTCGGACGGACGGAAGAATTTGGGGTCAATGACGACGTGTTTGTCAATGTCGAGGTCGAGTTGTGCGAAAACCAGATGCAAAAAATCGCGGACACTGTGCGTCTGGCCCGTGGCGATCACATAGTCGCGTGGGCTATCTAGCTGGAGCATCCTCCACATTGCTTCGGCATAGTCCTTGGCGTAGCCCCAATCGCGTTTGGCGTTTAAGTCTCCCAAACGTAGTTCGGTAGCCAGACCGAGTTTAATGCGGGTGGCGGTACGCGTTATTTTGCGGGAGACAAAGTTTTCGCCTCGACGGGGCGACTCATGATTGAACATGATGCCACAACAAGCGAATAGATCGTAAGCTTCACGGAAATTGACCGTTAACTGATGCGCACAAACCTTGGAACAAGCGTAGGGGCTACGAGGATGGAACGGTGTCTCTTCGTTCTGAGGAGCGCTATCTGGCAGGCCGCCAAACATTTCGCTGGTGGAGGCTTGATAGAAACGTACGACTTTGTGTTTGGCGAGTTCTCGTAACGCTTCCAGTAGGTAAAGGGTACCTTGGGCGTTTGCTTGCAGTGTATAGGACGGTTTTTCGAACGAGATGCCGACGTGACTCTGCGCCGCGAGGTTATAGATTTCGTCCGGTTGTACGGAGTTGACGATGCGTGACAAGCAAGGCCCGTCCGTCATGTCGCCGTAATGTAAGTGAATGTGGTCACGTTGTGCGTCGATGCGGGGTCGTGCTAGCGAACTGGTCCGACGTACAATCCCGTGGACTTCGTAGCCCTTGTCGAGCAACAACTCCGCCAGGTAGGATCCGTCCTGTCCAGCGATTCCAGTGATCAAAGCAATGGGCACAGCGATTCACAATATCGGGTGTAGTATTTTTTCCTGCGAGTCACCGATCCGTAAATCGACGTACTCACTTGACAAAGCAGAACGCATTCGTCACGAGATGTCAAGATTGTGTTCGGTTCCCGACTCTTGGGTCCCTCGGTCCCTCCGTGGCGAGTATGATGGTCATGGGGCACGGCAACCGGTGCTAGGGCCACGGCAAACCGCGAACTTTCTCGATTTCTTGCCCAATCGAATTCCATGAGCAACACCATTCCCACTGTGTCACGACCGATGGAGTTGATTCTGGGGACGGCCGGGCATATCGATCACGGAAAAACGTCTCTTATTCGCGCGCTTACCGGAACCGATACCGATCGTTTACCGGAAGAAAAGCGACGCGGTATTACGATCGAACTGGGGTACGCGTGGCTGGACATGGGCAGCGTTCAATTCGGCATTGTCGATGTGCCCGGACATGAGAAATTCGTGCGACAGATGTTGGCCGGTGCGACCGGAATGGACATGGTCATGCTGGTCGTGGCGGCGGATGATTCCGTGAAGCAGCAGACGCGAGAACATCTTGACGTGTTGCAGTTTTTGCGAATTCCTGCCGGTATCGTGGTGCTTACCAAATGTGATACCGCCGACCCCGATTGGATCACCCTGGTGGAGGGGGAAGTGCGTGAACTGGTACGCGGGACGTTCTTGCACGATGCGCCCGTGGTCCGTACGAGTTCCCAGACGGGCCTCGGCCTGGATACGCTGCGTCGCGTGTTGGTCGAAACTGCTCAGCGATTGGCTGCCAACGCAGACTCTGAACGCGACAAGTTGGCGTTTCGTATGCCCATTGATCGAAGTTTTTCGGTTGCAGGGCACGGGACGGTTGTGACAGGAAGTATTGGCAGTGGGCGGGCACACGTGGGAGATACGTTCTGGCTCGCACCGGACGGTGGCGAAGTACGCGTCCGAGGGCTTCATCACCACGATCGTCCGGTCGACGAAGTACGGCGCGGGCAACGAGCGGCCTTCAACCTTGTAGGAGTGCACCACCGAACCGTGCGCCCTGGACAGGAATTGTGCGAGGTTGGCAGTTTTCGCGCTTCCCAGTTGCTTACGGTGCAACTCCAATTGCTGCCGCATCTCGCACGCCCCCTCAAACATCGTGCCACCGTACGATTGCATCTCGGCACCGACGAATGGATCACGCGTATTCAGTTGCTGGACCGCACCGAAGTGTCGCCTGGGGAGACTGCCTTGGTGCAAATGATGCTCCCCAGAAGCGCTTTGGTAGCGTGGGGGCAGCCACTGGTAATTCGACAGTCCTCCCCGATGTGCACCATCGGTGGTGGACGCGTGCTGTCGCCTAGTGTCCCAGCCTGGCGAAAACTTACTGCACGAAGCCTCCAACATCTCGACAACCTGTGTAGCGAACAACCAGAGATTCGGTTGGCAGCCGTCATTCAGCTGATGGGACTGCAACACTGGGATGTTCAGGAACTTGAGTCGCTGTCCGGTGTCCCCCGGCGACAGATTGAACCACTGATGTCCCAAATGTGTGCCGAGCAGTCGCTCGTGCAAATTGTGCATAGTGCGAACCGTACTTCCATGCTCCATGTCGATACGCTCGCGGATATTGGGGATCGTTTCGAACAGCATCTACGTCGCGCCCATCGGCACCATCCACGGAGTTCACTGCTTGATCGGAGTGCCGTCATGGATCGATTTCGGTTTGACGGAGATCCGGAAATCTTGCAGGAGATCGTAGCTCGTCTGGTGACCCAGGGGAGGCTTAGGTGGACGCGAAGTGGGATCGGCCTGACCGAATTCGCGCCGCGAATTTCTACAAACGAAAAGAAACTTTATGAGGTCCTCATACAGCGTTTTCAAACCGCGGGACTGCAGCCACCTACGGTACAAGAGTGTCGAGACGCGACCACACGCAATCGTGAGGCGGTTGAGGATCTGCTCAAGCTCGCCGTGGCCGAGGGGGACCTCATCCAGGTCAGCGCAGAAATGCTCCTTCATGCCCAAGTGGAGCGGGATGCACGTGAGTTACTGCGTGCTCCGTTACGTAGCGGCGGCATGTCGGTTAGCCAGATCCGTGAGTTGTTGCAGACGTCGCGGAGATATGCCGTTCCGTTCTGTGAATATCTCGATCGAGCGGGATTTACGGTACGGGCGGGAGACCTGCGGGTCCTGGGACCTGCTGGCGGCTGATCCATCGTTTCGAGTGGCTGAACGGGACAAGTGGCGCGAGGGAATTTGATGGGACAGTCGGGTGAGTTTCTCGGCGACATTTTTCGGCGAAGCGGAAGCCTCGCTAGCATCGATTCTCGGTGGACGTATGGCAGCGCTGTGCTACCTACCGTACAATGGCTGGCAGAGTCTTATACGCAGGAACGGTGCCGGAATTATTATGTCGGATAGTCCGCTACGTCATATCCCGTCGGTAAACGAATTACTGGAGAACCCGCTGATCCGTCAGCTAACTGAGCGGTTCAGTCATCGGTTGGTGGTGGGACGAGTCCGTTCGTTCTTAGATGGACTGCGGGACGATTTTCAGTCGGCGGCGGCTGAGATTCGCATTCCGACTCCCACCGATCTAGCTCGGAAAATTGCCGATTGGATTATCGTCGATCAACAGCCGGGATTGCGTCCGGTCATTAACGGTACGGGGACTCTACTGCACACGGGGCTGGGTCGTGCTCCTTTGTCCGAGGTTGCGCTGCAGGAGATGGTTCAGGTGGCTCGAGGCTACTGCAGTTTGGAAATCGATCTTCGGTCGGGCGAGCGTTCACGACGCAGTGCACACGTGGAACGGCAATTGATCGATTTGACAGGGGCAGAGGCTGCCTTGGTAGTCAATAACAACGCGGCCGCGACGGTTTTGGCGTTATCCGCATTGGCGGCCGGACAAGAGGTCATCGTATCCCGCGGACAGTTGGTGGAGATCGGCGGTAGTTATCGACTCCCGGAAGTGATGAACGCGAGTGGCTGTCATCTGCGTGAGGTTGGTACGACGAACCGAACCTGCAGTGAAGATTACGAGAAGGCCATTACCGATCAAACGCGGGTCCTGTTGCGTGTGCATCCCAGCAACTACGCGGTCGTTGGGTTTACCGAGAGTGTTGACATTCGTACCATGGCCCGGATCGCCCATGATCGTGGGTTAGTGGCGGTGGATGATATTGGATCGGGGGTCTTGCTGGCTTCGGACGAGCTGCGAGCGCCCGGTGAGCCGGTGGCACGTGAGAGCATTGCCGCCGGTGCGGACTTAGTGTTATTTAGCGGCGATAAGTTACTAGGTGGTCCTCAGTGCGGCATTATCGTAGGACGCAAACAATATGTCGAAATGTTGGCCCGGCATCCGCTCAGCCGGGCACTTCGCGTGGGGAAACTCACTCTGGCAGCTTTGGCCGCCACGTTGCGGCTCTATCAAAAACCCGACGAATTGTCGCAACACTTACCGTTGTGGGGGCTATTGAGTACGAAGCTAGAGAATATCAAGCATCGAGCAGATCGTTTGGCGCCACAGATTGCAAGTAGCCGCGTTGTGCGCTCGGCCGAGGTGGTAGCGGATAAATCTCCTGTGGGTGGTGGATCGCTGCCAAACGAGGATGTCCCCACTTGGTGTGTGGCGATTGAACCGCGTGACGAACGCTGCGATCAATTAGCGCAACGGTTGCGGTTGTCCGATCCGTCTCTTATGACCCGAGTGGCACAAGATCGCGTACGACTAGATCTCCGTACGGTTTTTCCACATCAGGACATGGAAATATCGCAGTTATTCGCCGGGCTGTCGGAAGCGAACGTTCGTTCGACCGACCCGGCTCCTTGACGTTCTGGAGGGGCATGATGCCGTTGTCGATCGGTTTTATCGGTGCAGGGCAAATGGCGCGTGCTTTGGCACAAGGTGTTTGTGCCGCGAAACTGCTGGAGCCCGATCATATTTGGGCGGCCGATGTCTCGGCGGACGCGTGTGCTGCGTTTCGAACGGCGGTGCCGGGGAGCCATACTGCGTCGACGAACGCGATGGTGCTACAGCACTGCGGTTTGGTATTTTTGGCGGTCAAGCCCCAACATCTCGCGTCTGCCGCCCAAGAGTTGCGTCAGGCAACGCTGGTCGCTGCCAGTCCGTCGCCACTGTCCGACACACTATTTGTCTCCATTGCGGCTGGAGTGCCGCTCCGCATGCTGACCAACTGGTTGGGTACGCAGCGCGTGGTGCGCGTGATGCCAAACACGCCATGTTTGGTCGGCGCAGGGGCCTCGGCGTATTGCCTCGGCTCGGGCGTCGCCCCGGAAGACGAAGGACACGTCGTATCGCTTCTCGAGTCGGTGGGGACTGTCGTTAGCGTACCCGAGTCACTCATGGATGCCGTCACCGGACTCTCCGGTTCAGGACCGGCCTATGTTTTCTTGATTATCGAAGCTCTCGCCGACGCCGGCGTGTTGTCCGGGCTTCCGCGGTCAACTTCGCTACAGCTTGCCGCACAGACGGTGCTCGGGTCTGCCCGAATGGTACTCGAGACGCGAGTTCATCCGGCCGAGTTGCGTGACCGAGTGACGAGCCCAGGCGGTACGACGGCGAACGGACTGCAGGCGCTTGAGGAGCATCAGGTACGAGCTGCCCTACTGAAGGCTGTCCAAAAGGCAACACAAAGGTCCCAGGAACTAGGTCAAGCGTTCGAATCGAGCGATGGCTAGAGGGGACGGGGTGGGGCTTCGATCGCGTTTCGCGTATTATGTCGGGACGACGCCAGAGTGTACAATTTTCCGTTTTACTCTAGATTTCACCGGTTGAGCAATTTGTTGTAAGATGTCCATCTTCTGCCTGATTGATGACAAGCATATCCCCCTTTACCGTGTCATGTGGGTCTCCGACGTGCCGCATTTCTGTGGCGAAGAAGATTGTACGCGGGAAGGACAGTACGAGATTCGGCTGGAGCAAGATGAATCAGTGTGGGGTACGCGGGAGGAGCGAGACGAAATGCTCCACGCGTTGGAAAAATGGCAAGGTGGAATGCAACAAGACTCGGACTGGTAATACATCATGTCACTATTTGAAGATTCAGGGTTTCAATGGCGTGAGACCTATTTTATTCTGTTTCCGATAGCACGACGTCCGACTGCGGCGATGGTGCACGAGGCGCTGCAAAGACTCGACGCTCGGTACCGGCTCTCGGAGTTGCAACAGAGCCCCCAGGCTGATTTTGAATCCGTGACGCTGAAATCCCCCGATGACTTTGCTGCCATGGATATTTCGTATATGCAAGGCGATGAAGTGCAAGAACAGGTTCAGGATTTGCTGAAATCAGCACGCGCTGGCAAAAAGTCCGATACGCTGTTGGACGCGAAACAGGCCGCCTTGTTAGCAACTTGCGATGCGCGGCTCGATGTATTGCATTTTGAACAAATTACTGAAGCCGGTGCTGGGCATGATGACGAAGAATTCTTGGATCCCGGCGCACTACTCGTGGTGCTCGAGCGATTACGCCAAATCTGTCACGGTTTGGTCATTGATCCACAGTCGGGATGCGTAATGTAGAAATTTATGTGTTGTTGTGGTTGTGCTCGATCGAGTCGATCGTAGCCAATACGCTTTTTTTCCTGTTTTATAGTGAGGTTCAAGAATCATCCATGACCATCCTGCGTGCCGGATCAACAGACAAGTACTCAGACAATTGGAAAAATGTGTTTAGTGGTGCGGCCAAAGGTCGCGGCGCCAAGGCAAGTAGCAGTGGCTCTACTGCCAAAGGAAGCAAGTCGTCCGCGAGTCGTACGTCCAAGTCCGCTTCCGGCAGCAAAAAGGCAGCACCTCTGAAGGCAACTAAGAAAAAAGGAGGAACCGCGGCGAAGATCACCCCAAGCGTGAAACCGGCGGTCAAGGGAGCGAAAAAGAAGGCCAAGAAGAAACGTTAGTCGAACCTACATAACTTCCTCCGGGGTGCGACCGTCGCGATCGAACTCGAAGTGAATCCAAAGGCACGGTGACAGCTTGTTAGCGAAAGAAATCAAGTCCGGTATGGTCGTAAACCACGACGGTGCTCCTATTTTGATTCTGGGTGTCACCGTGCAGACCCCATCGGCACGCGGTGCGGCGACACTTTATAAGTATCGCTGCAGGAATCTACTGACGAAGCTCAAGGTCGACTTGACCCTGAAGGGGGCGGATAGCCTTGAAGAGGCCGATTTCGAACGCCGTGAAGTAAAGTTAATGTACAACGATCCGACACATATGCATCTGTTAGATCAAGTCGACTTCAATCAGTATTCGGTTCCGCTGGAAGATATTGCCGATGAATTGCCTTACGTCACCGAATCCTTAGAAGGGCTATTAGCGCTCGTCTACAACGACGAGTGTATTGGGCTACAGTTGCCTAGTGCGGTCGATCTCACCATCGCGCAAACCGATCCCAGTGTGAAAGGCAACTCGGCCACTGGACGCACCAAGCCGGCAACCTTGGAAACCGGGCTCGTCGTACACGTTCCGGAATACCTCAAGGAGGGAGAACGTATCCGCGTCGATACCCGGACCGGCGATTTCGTTTCTCGCGCGTAGCTTCGAGAATCTAGAAGTCCGGTGCTGGCAAATGGTGCTTCTAATTGGTTCCTGTAAATGGCACCTAGAGTGCCGTGGTTAACCGTGTTGGAGTTTCTTGTAGCGAAACCGGCGTTGTTCGTCGGGAGCGAGCCCCAAGCGTTCTCGGCGTTGGGACTCGTAGGTGTAGTAGTTTCCTTCGCACCAATGCACGTATCCGTCCCCTTCGAAGGCCAGGATATGGGTGGCGATGCGGTCCAAGAACCAACGATCGTGGCTGGTGACAATCACGCACCCGGCGTAGTTAAGGATCGCTTCTTCCAGTGCGCGTAATGTGTCGATATCCAAGTCGTTCGTTGGTTCGTCGAGTAACAGCACGTTCGATCCACGTCGCAAGAGTTTGGCCAGGTGAATTCGATTCCGTTCGCCACCGGAAAGATCACCGACCTTTTTCTCCTGGTCTGTCCCTTTGAAGTTGAATCGCGACACGTAGGCGCGGGCGTTGATTTTGCGTCCTCCCATCTCAAAGGTCTCATTTCCCCCTGAAATTTCCTGGAACACAGTGTTGGTAGGGGTGAGCGAATCTCGCGACTGATCAACGTAACCCAATTCCACCGTTTCGCCCAGTTTCAGCGTACCCGAATCGGGCTGTTCTTGGCCCACGATCATGCGGAACAGAGTCGTCTTTCCCGCACCATTTGGGCCGATGATCCCCACGATTCCGCCGGGTGGCAGGTGAAACGATAGATTCTCGATCAGCAGTCGATCGCCAAAGCCCTTCGATAGGTCTTGCGCCACAAGGACGGTATCCCCCAAGTTTTTTCCGGGGGGAATTTGGATTTCGAATTCGTCCAGGCGCTCTTCGAAGCGTTCATTGGCCAACTGTTCATAGGCCTTGATGCGCGCTTTGTTCTTAGCTTGCCGTGCGCGGGGTGCCATGCGAATCCATTCCAATTCGCGATTAAGCGATTTTTGTCGAGCGTCGCTGGCCTTTTGCTCTTTCTTGAGTCGTTGTTCCTTCTGCTGTAGCCATGACGAGTAATTTCCCTCCCAGGGAATACCCTTGCCGCGGTCGAGTTCCAAGATCCATCCTGCCACATTATCGAGAAAGTACCGATCGTGTGTTACTGCGACGACGGTGCCGGAATACTCTGCCAAGTGGCGTTCTAGCCAAGCGACCGAATCGGCGTCGAGATGGTTCGTGGGTTCGTCTAACAGCAGCAGGTCGGGACGTTCCAGCAGGATTTTGCACAAGGCGACGCGGCGTATTTCGCCACCGGAGAGGTGCGTCACTGCGGAATCGCCGGGGGGAAGATTCATGGCATCCATGGCAATTTCTATGTGCCGGTCCAACTCCCAGAGATTGGCAGCGTCGATCTTGTCTTGGACCAACGCCAACCGATCGCACAACGATTCCATTTCGGCAGGTTCAATCGGTTCGCTCAGCCTTTGATTGATCTGATCGAATTCCGCCATTAGGCCCCGCTGCTGGGAAACAGCCTCCTCGACGTTGCCGCGGACGGTCAAATCGGGATTGAGCTTGGGCTCTTGCGGCAGGTAATCCGCCGTGAATCCGTCGGTGAGCCGTGCTTCACCGTCAAACTCCCGGTCAAGCCCGGCCATAATGCGCAGCAGCGTACTTTTGCCGGCACCGTTGCGCCCGAGCACTCCAATTTTTGCACCCGGATAGAACGACAGCCAAACTTCCTTCAGTACCTCGCGCGGGCCGTGCTTTTTGGTGAGGTTGGATATTGAGTAGATATACTGGCGATTCATTATGGTTCCTAAAGATTCTTTTCAAAGTCTTCGTTTCAGTTCGCTACGGTGGCTTCTGCTGTGACCTTATCGGTTGTGCGGAATCTGTGGAAGTTCAGTCCTGTAACTGTGCGGAGCGATTTTTTCGTGCAGGGTGTCCGTTGATGACGATTGTCAAACGGTTGGGTGGGGAGAGCAACGGAAATGGTTGCGATCTGGCCGCCTCAAATGACTGCCACGCCGCGTTGTACGCCCGAGATCCTTCAAGCCCACCCCAGGCTTGCCCCGCACCAGTATCTCAGGTACTACGCACCCCATCCTTCCCCGAAAAGAGCGATGCCACCCCCCATGGCATCGCTTTTTTTATGCGCCGGTCATTCCCACTCAATTGTAGCAGGTGGCTTGCTACTAATGTCATACGTAACTCGATTCACACCTTTTACTTCATTGATAATGCGTGTGGAAATGCGTGCTAGCAAGTCGTAGGGCAAGCGGCTCCAGTCCGCTGTCATAAAGTCGTCCGTGTTGACGCATCGGACGGCGACTGCGTTCTCGTAGGTTCTCGAGTCTCCCATCACACCAACGCTGCGTACGGGGAGTAGCACGGCGAAGGCCTGTGAAGTCTGGCGATAAAGTCCCGCCGACTTGATCTCCTGCACCACGATGGCGTCAGCCTCACGGAGCGTTACGAGCCGTTCGCGGGTTACCTCGCCCAGGCATCGAACGGCCAAGCCCGGTCCTGGGAAGGGATGTCGCCAAATCAGATCGGGTGGGAGCCCCAATTCTTCACCCAGGCGGCGGACCTCATCCTTGAAAAGATCGCGGAGCGGCTCGACCAATTTGAATCCAAGCTGTTCCGGCAATCCCCCGACATTGTGATGCAATTTAATGGTCGCGGCCGGTCCGTCCGGGGCAGCTCCACTTTCAATCACGTCGGGGTAGAGGGTACCTTGTGCCAAGTAGGCCGCATCTTCGATCGTCTTGGCTTCTTGTTGAAAACACTCGATAAACGTCGCTCCAATGCGTCGCCGTTTTTCTTGCGGATCTTCGACTCCGGCCAGAACCTCTAGGAATCGCTCTTCGGCTTCCACGACGTGGAGGTCGGTCCGGAAATGACGCGTGAATTCCGTCACAATCGACTCACGTTCGCCTTTCCGGAGCATGCCATTGTTGACCAGAATACACGATAACTGTTCACCGATCGCTTCATGCAACAGAGCCGCGGTGACTGCCGAATCGACACCGCCGGAAAGCCCACAGATCACACGTTGCGTGCCAATACGCTCCCGCAGACTGGCCACGGTGGCTGACACAAAGTCTCCTAACTTCCAAGTGCCGGAACAACCACATACATCCAGCAAAAAATTTCGTAGGATGGTTGAACCCAGGGGTGTGTGCGTAACTTCGGGATGAAATTGCAGGCCGTAGACGGGGAGCTGGGTGTGTCGTACGGCGGCTACGGGGCAAGTGTCGGTATGGGCAATGGGTACGAAGGCCGTGCCGGTGTTGGTAACTTGGTCGCCGTGGCTCATCCAGACATCAAATGAGTTCGGCAGGCCTTCCAGCAATCGGTCTTCTTTCAGTGTTTGGCAACTCGCATGTCCATATTCGCGCGATTCGGCTTGTTCGACGTGGCCTCCTAAGGAATGACACGCCAATTGCATTCCGTAGCAAATTCCCAAGACGGGGATTCCCATCTGGAATATGGCTGGGTCACAGTGGGGAGCGCCGGGTTCGTGAACACTTGCCGGTCCGCCCGACAGGATTAGCCCACGCGGCGCCCGTTCCCGAATTCGCTGCAATGGGATGTCGTAGCGGACAATGTCACAGTAGACATGCTGTTCCCGGACTCGTCTTGCAATCAGTTGTGCGTATTGTGAGCCGAAGTCGAGCACAAGAACATGTTGTTCGGTCAACGTTCTTTCACGAGTGTGCAATTCGTCTACGGGCGAGCTGGTGCGTGGCCGTGACGCAGGAGTTGACATGATGGTTCCTCGGCGGGCTAAATGGAAAGGGAGAGTATAGGGTTGTCAGTGCGGCCGGGTGAAGCCCTCGTAATAGGAGGGAACGAGGCACAGTAGGCACTGACCTGGCGTCTGGATCGCGAAACGGAAGGATTGCTGAACCCGGCCAATCGGCATGGCTGACTAGACGGCGCGACCCACAAGTCCGCGCCGCGTCGCTTTTGTTACGGCGATCTGCGCGGTCCAACCGGACTGTCTTCTCGGAAGTCGCTGATCATCCACGCGCCGTCCTCAAAACGAAAATTGAGTACGTAGGCGCGGGCGTGGCGATAGTTTGTCAGGTCATGATTAGGAGCATCGAGCACGATTACTGCATTAAACGTCGCCGTGGCCAGCCCGCGACCCGGAAAAACTTCCACCTTGAGGTTGCGTTTCGCAACGGCATCGTGGATCTTCACTTCACTTAACGCGCGTTGTGCATAATCAAGCAGGTCTGGGGAACGACGGGAAATATACGCCAAGATAGGCGCCGGTAGATTGCGTTCCAGATCAGCGGCCAAAGCATGAACGCGGTCCACGACCTCTTCTCCGGGCGTGACGATCATGGCTTCCATGATACAAAGACCCGCGGTCACCAGGGCACAAAGCAAGGCCAACGCCAGAAAAAGCTTACGCCCTGTTTGCCATAACGAAATGACCGCCAGCGCGGTTAATATGCTGCCGGTGGCCAATGCAGGGATCGGATTTTCGAACAGCCATTCCATCAGTTTGCCCAGCAAGATATTGGTTCAACCCGGGACCGAAATCAATCGCTTTCGACGTAGACTTGGCCATCGCTGGGGTCGAATACGTAGCGATGTCCCGCTTGCAATTCGGGAAGTTCTTTGCCTTCTTTCTGGAGTTCGATTTCTAGTTCCGCATAATCGTTCGGATAGCGGTCATTGATTGCTTTGAACTGTTGAGCGACGCTATAAGCATTATTGGCCAAAAGGCGTGAATTGATGGAGGCTTTGGCATTGAGATAAACGCCGACGACGTTTGTCAGTGGGACACGTTTCACGCCAACTTCGGCGAGCGGCGTTCGTTCGGTCGCGTCGGGTGAATCGGCCGTTGCATTTCGTGCCGGTTGTGGTTCATCGACCGGTGCATCGGCCGCGGCGTCGACGGTACCTTCAACCGTACCTTCCACGGCGGCGGGCTGGGGGGGGCGATACGCCTGTTCGTTGTATTCACCGCAGCCCGACAGGCCAACCACAATCACGAGCAAGGCAAGTCGACGCAGCAGAAGAAAGGGATGGAATCGCATAATGCTTTGCCTGAAGTTAGGGGAATGTTGCCTCTCGGCGTGGAATACCAATCTCATGATAATTTCTCCGGGCGGCGAATGGGCATCCCCCAGTCGTTCATTTCTTGCATCGCATCAAGCGCCGTGAGATCGAAGCTGAGTGGCGTGAGCGTAAGGTACCCGGCACGTAACGCTTCGAGGTCGGTGATCCGACCGGTTGGTTCCGGGCTGGGATTTCCCGTCGCCCAATAATAGGGTCGTCCTTTGGGGTCCATCCGCTTTACGAAGTGCTCTCCCCAGCGCGCCAGTCCCATGGGAACAACTTTGAGGTCGGCCCCCTCTGCGACCGCTTGTGTGGGAATATTCAAATTGAAGAGATGCGCGGACGATGGTGGTTTGTTGACGAGTCGTTGGATCACTTGGATGGCGAGTTCTGCCGCAGCATTAAAGTCAGCGTGCTCATCGTATTCGAGTGAAACGGCCACGCTGCGAATGCCAAAGAAAGCTCCTTCAATCGCTGCGGCGACCGTGCCCGAATAGAGGACATTGATGCCAGCATTCAGTCCTCCGTTGATTCCGCTGACAATCAGATCCGGGCGTTTTGGCGAAAGTTCAAAGACTCCCAGTTTGACACAGTCGGCCGGACTGCCATCGACGGCCCAGCCGCGTCGTCGCGGACCGTCGAAGACCTCTTTGCACGTCAATGGGGTTAGGAAAGTGATGGCGTGTCCCACACCACTCTGTTCGGTCGCCGGAGCGGCGACGCAGACATCTCCTAGTCGCTGCAGTACGCGTTCCAACGCCGCCAGTCCCGGGGCATAGATTCCATCGTCGTTTGTCAGCAAGATTTGCACGGTCCAAGGACTCCAGTCATTTTTTTGGTACGGTTATTTCAGGTACGATTATTTCAGGTACGATTATTTCAGGTACGTCGGCTGCGAAAAAATGTTAGTCAGGGCTACCAGGGAACTTGCCAAGTTTGGGTGGGTCGTCGGGAAGGCATGCTGCCAGCGGAGCGTTGCCGACGAACGCCAATCGTTTTCGTTCCCGTTGGCGGCGCCCCAATTGCAGTGCCAGATAACCGCCGAAGCCGAACGCAACGATTCCCAAGAGAGTTGTCAGGGGGGATAGCCGAATGAATGGATTGGCCGGAGACTGAGTTGCCTCAATCGCACCCGGGACCTCTGTCGTTTGTTGGGAGGCGACGCGGGCGCGGTACTGGCGTTCCAGTTGCGGCTGTCGTTGTTGGTACTTGGGTCCGATGATGAGTAGGGCTGCCAGGGCTGACGTGGCAAAAACGTAGACCCAAAACCAGGGTGTATCGGTGAGACGGCCGATCGCCGGGACGTTTGGTGTGTCATTCATAAAGAGCGGCGCGTAGGCGACATCCCATTTCATGGCCATTTCGTGTTCGCCCAGCTACCCAACTCTGTGGCAAACACCTAAACTTCAGCCACAATATTAGCGGTTTTGACCTGGAGCATAAAGGAAGTGCAACCAATGAACTCAATCATGAGCATACACGGACGAGAGATTCTTGACAGTCGTGGGAACCCAACGGTCGAAGTGGAAGTGGTCTTGTCGGACGGGTCGTATGGGCGCGCTGCCGTACCGAGCGGCGCAAGTACGGGTGCCCATGAAGCGTGGGAACTGCGGGATGGCGACAAGACCGTGTTCCTCGGTAAAGGTGTCACGCATGCCATCGAGAATATCAACTCCGAGATCGCGGATGCCTTGATTGGGATGGATGCCACCGATCAAGCGGCCGTCGACCGAACCATGATCGAGTTGGATGGTACATCGAATAAAAAGAAACTGGGCGCCAACGCGATACTTGGCGTTTCCCTCGCTGTGGCCAAAGCGGCTGCTGAATACACGCAACAACCACTGTACCGATACCTCGGTGGCCCCGGCGCCCGTTTGCTCCCCGCACCCATGATGAATATCGTGAATGGCGGTCAACATGCCGACAATTCGGTCGACGTCCAGGAATTTATGGTCATGCCGTTGGGCTTCGACCGATTCAAAGACGCATTGCGCTGCGGCGTGGAGATTTTTCATCATCTCAAGGAGGTCCTCAAGTCCAAAGGACTCAGTACGTCCGTCGGGGACGAGGGGGGCTTTGCGCCCAATCTGGCGAGTAACGCCGAAGCGCTCGAGTTGATCATGGAGGCCATCAAGAATGCTGGTTACCAACCCGGTTCCCAGGTTCGCATCGCCCTGGATGTGGCAGCCACAGAATTCTACGATGACAAGTCGAAACTCTATACCATCGACGGCAAGCAAATCGATGCGTCCGGGATGGTCGAACTGCTGCAAAGCTGGGTAGCGAAGTTTCCCATTTGTTCCATTGAAGATGGTTGCAGTGAAGACGACTGGGACGGTTGGAAGCTGTTGACTCAAAAACTTGGCCAAAAAATTCAGCTCGTTGGTGACGATTTATTCGTTACCAATACGGAACGTCTCCAACGAGGTATCGACCAAGGGATTGCCAATAGCATTTTGATCAAAGTGAATCAAATCGGTACTCTGACCGAAACGATCGACGCGATTCAATTGGCCACGCGTCACAGGTACAGCAGCATCGCTAGTCATCGCAGTGGCGAGACCGAAGATGCGACGATTGCCGATCTCGCTGTGGCACTCAGTACTGGACAGATCAAAACGGGGTCCGCGTCACGAACCGATCGGATCGCAAAATACAATCAGCTGCTGCGGATTGAAGAACAGCTGGGTCAAGATGCGTTGTACGGCGGCCCGTTGTTTCCGAAACTCGCCTAGAGGGTCGTCTGTTGTGGCTAATTAATTTTTGAGTAAAAAAAGATTGAGTCTTAGCGAAATTTCTCAAGTAAAAAAATCGACTTTTAGTCGGGGACTCTAAGTCGGGGTGAATTTCAACAGCCCGGAGGGCGGCATATCCTTGCCGGTGGCGTAAGCCACCGGACCGCAGACACTCAAACTTATTAGCCCAGAGGGCGGCACATGAATCGCGTTATTCCATTTGATACTTGAGGTCACACGCAGTGTCATGGTATGCAAGAAGTTGCAAGTACTCATCCTGAAGTGCGCGTGCTTGAAGTCGCCACCAATTCGCAGTGCATCGCCTTGTGTCGCCCTCCGGGCTAGAGTGATTCTGTGTCCGCTATCCGGTGGCTTACGCCACCGGCAGGGATCTGTCGCCCTCCGGGCTAAGAAAGACACCGAGACGCATATTCCCCGAAATTTACCTGGGTCTTCTCGTTCTTGCAATGTCAATAAGGCCGCACTTTTAACGCAAAATAAATCAGCTACGGCGTTGCCCTTCGGGCTCGAGGAATTGAGCGTCCGCTATCCGGTTGCTTACGCCACCGGCAGGAATCTTCCGCCCTCCGGGCTATTGGAATGCTCCTTTCTCGTTGTTGCAATTTCAACAAAACCGCGTTTTTGTACTTTATAAATCAGCTACGGCGTTGCCGGCAGAGCGACAGGGTCGAGATCGTATGTTCACGGGTTTGGTCGAGTGTGTCGGTCATGTCACCGCGCGAGTATCGGAAGGGGCCGCCTGCCGATTGGAAATCGCTGCGCCGCACATGCTGCCGACGACCGAAGATCCACGCGGTGTTCGACTTGGAGATAGCATTGCGATCAATGGCTGTTGCCTCACAGTTGTTGCGCAGGATCAGGAACGACTTGAGTTTCAGGCGGGCACCGAAACACTCCGTTGCACCAATTTGGGAAGCCTGGGAGCAAGCGACGTCGTAAACCTCGAACGATCCTTGCGTTTGAACGACCGCCTTGGTGGCCATTTTGTCACTGGACATATCGATGGCGTCGGGCGTGTGACGAGTCGAATTGACGACGACAAGTGGTCGACGTTTTGGATCGGCGTTCCGAGCGTATTATCGCGATTCCTGGCTCCCAAAGGTTGTATTGCGGTCGATGGAGTCAGTCTGACGGTTGTGGAGGTAACCGGTGATCAATTCAGTGTGGCACTCATTCCTCACACGTTGCAGCAGACAACGCTTGGTGGCCGATGCGTGGGTGATGCGGTGAATATCGAAACGGACCTGCTCGCCAAGTACGTACTGCGTGCCGATTCGATCCAGACTATTCAAAGGGACTCGAGTGACTGATGTGTTTCTCGCTCGATGGGCTTCGCCGCGTCCGACCGATCTTGTGCAGAACTTGCTTTATTCGAGACTGGCGAAGAGCACTACGGGTTGGTTTAGCGATCAGTCTTTTTTGCGCGAAGCTAGCGGCGGCCGAACCCAACTACGATTGGGCGTTTGCGAGACAACTGCATGCGGGGATTCGCTACGCACGCCTTGAAACCGAGAGCCCACGTCGCATGGTCATTTCCGCGGTGCACGTGGACACGCGTTATCCTGGGCTCCAATTGGTAACGACATCGCGTTGTGATGGCTGGACGGAAGGAGAAGCCGAAACGCTCCGTCAAACAACCCGCGCGTTTCTGCGCGGATTTCACCGAAACGACGTGCAGGTGCCTGACACGGAACGCCCGCAGATTCTTGTCGCGATCAATGCAGATGCTTTTTCTCCTTGGCCCGCACCGTATCAGGAGGAGGCACCCACGAACTTGAATGGGCTCGCCGTCTCGCAAGGGGTGTTGATATCCCGAGGCAGTGGCACCCCGTCACTGATCGTGCGGAAAAATGGTGACCTGGAGATCCGTACGACGCATGCGGAAACTGACATTTCCGAGGTCGAGACGGCCGTCAGCGGATTCGAAATGTGTCTTGTCGAGGGGGAATTGCCGCCACTTACGCCAGAACTTAATCCACGCACCGGATTGGGTTTGTCTTTGGATCGCCGGTACCTCGTCGCCCTGACGATCGATGGTCGACAACCGGCCAGTGAAGGAGCGTCCCGACAAGAGTTGGGCCAATGGCTGCGCCATTTTGGTGCCTACAATGGTATCAACATGGACGGCGGTGGGTCGACGACGATGGCCCATTGGGACGTCACGTTGCCCGATGAAGATAAATCAAGATTATTGAACCGACCCGTAGGAGATGGCCAACAGTTTGACCGTGACGCTGCGGATGGTGAGTTCACTTCCACCGAGCGAGCGAACGGCAACCATTTGGGAATTGGCGTCAGGTAAGAAGAGTTGGTGTCGCAGTGACAGATTTCTCCATCCAATTCGGGATAGTTGGATATGCATTCGCCTTCCAGGCGGATAATCTCACGGAGCCACAGAGTCACGGAGAGGGGAAGTTGATTGTGGAACTTAGACCAGTGGAAAAGGTCCATCCAGCTCATAAGAAGTAGCGATTTGTAATTCCTTCTCCGTGACTCTGTGAGACCAAAAAGAAGCGAACTACGTGGTAAATGGGTTGTACCACCATTCTGTAGCCACTAAATTCTTGGGATGATTCCCGACAACATTTTCACATCTTGCCTTACCCCCACCGACTCGTCGCTAGTTCCTCGAATTGAAGAGATACTTCAGGCGAATCTCGGGGACAATGAGTTCTTAGCGACGTCTTCCCTGGACCTCGACGAGTATGTTCGCTTGGGACACTGTGAGATCATGCTCAAGAATCAGCCTCATCCCATTTCGGTTGCGGACTGGGGAGGCGAAGATGCTGATTATCTGGTCGCATCCTACGAGCAGGCAGTTTGGGAGGTTCGTTGGCGCGGGATAAAGCTACATGTGCTAAAGACGTCTTGGGCTACGTCATGCGGCATGGATTCGCGTTTTTGGGTGATTGGCGAGACGTCAGCCGTGGTGACGGATTTCATACTGGACTTGCACCGCAAGACGAACACTCCCGGTGAATCGATTCTGGTATTTCATGGAGGACATTGGCAGCGCAGTCGGGAACTGTACCTGGCGACTCAGAAAGCATCCTTCGATGACCTGATTCTCTCGGGGTCCCTGCAAGATGCGATCCGGAACGACTTCCAGCACTTCCTCAATGCTCGCCCGCGATATGAATCCCTGGGTGTAGCGTGGCGGCGCGGAGCACTGTTTATCGGACCTCCGGGAAACGGCAAGACGCACTGCGTGCGTGCGCTGGTAAAGGAATTACAAATTCCCAGCTTATACGTGCAAAGCCTAACGCATAGCTACTTTACGAGCGAGGATTTGCTCAAGAGCGTCTTCCATCGCGCCCGGCAACTTCGACCATGCGTGCTGATCTTCGAGGACTTGGATGCATTGGTCACCGAGGCAAACCGATCATTTTTCTTGAACCAACTCGATGGTTTCGAAAAAAACGTCGGCCTTATCGTGTTGGCGACGACGAATCATCCCGAGCGAATTGACCCGGCGATTTTGAACCGTCCCAGCCGATTTGATCGTAAGTACCATTTCAACTTGCCGGAGCTTATCGAGCGAACGGCGTATCTTGGTCTATGGCAAGTTCGTCTGGCTGCCGAAACTGGCTGGGTAAAATCCCAAGCCGAGCAACTGGCCATTCGGACGGACGGGTTTTCATTCGCGTACCTTAAGGAGCTGGTTGTGAGCAGTCTGCTCCGGTGGATTCACCAGTCCGGCAGTAAATTCTTTCAAGTACTTGAGGACCAGTGCGCCGAACTGCGTCAGCAAATGCTCACCACTCCCATGCTCGAGACTTCCATGGGCGCCGAGACCGCTGATCTAAGTGACTAAAACAAAGACTGTCTTTTTGTTTCGTGCACTCCTTCAAAGTCACTCATTCTGGATGCTCTGCGTGCTGCTTATTGGTAACCTGGGTCCATTCCTGTTACAATACGACGGTGAGTCGGTGTCCGGGCGGTACAAACAGCCTTCCGAGAAAGTTTACGCATGCGTCGCCAAACGATCCCCCGCCGATATGCCTTGCAGCGCGGGCTCGCCAGCTTTCTGAGCGTCGGGCTTCCGAGCTTGTGGCGTGGGCAAGCCATGGCGGTCCCCGCAACCACTTCGTTCACTCGTCCACCTATCCGGGCCTGTATTTTCATCTTTTACTATGGCGGTCCGAGCCATATCGATACGTACGATCCGAAGCCCGATGCGCCGGCCGAGGTTCGGGGCGAGTTCAAGACGATTGCCACGTCGGTACCCGGCATTCGAATTAGCGAACATCTGCCGCACATGGCGCAACGCATGCATCATGTGGCCCTGATCCGCAGTATGCACCATGAGGCACGGTTGCACGATTCGGCTTCCATCCACGCACTCACCGGACGACCGTTGGACGGTCCTGATCGAGAACTCCTTGATCCGACGCCGCAGGCCTACCCTAGTCTTGGTAGTGCGGTGGCGTACGAGCTTCGGCAAGACGATCGCTTACCCGGCGCGGCCTTGCCGTTTGCATTTCGAAACGTGCACCCAGTCCCCTGCCAAGGAGCTGGTTTCTTGGGGGCTGACTTTGATCCGCTTCTGATCCAGGTCGATCCAGAAAAACGTCTTTATGGACTCGGCTCACTCGCGCTTCCCCCCGACGTGTCGGTCCACCGTCGAACGCAACGTCAAGCCCTGCTGGCGGACATCAATACCCGCCACTGGCTGACAGGTCCCGCGATCCAGGCACAAGCGTCCGTGCTCGAACGGGCCCAGCGACTGTTTGACTCCAAAGAAATACTGGAGGCATTGGACCTGTCGCGGGAACCGGACGCGGTACGAGAACGGTATGGTTACGAGGCAGCGGCGAAGGCGGTCGGAGAAGGAGGAGGTGCGCGCGCGGCTTTGGGATTCGCCCGGCAAATGCGTGGCCAAAACCTGCTCATCGCTCGTCGCTTGGTCGAAGCGGGGGTCCCGTTTGTCAATGTCTATGACTTTCAACAGCAGGGTCAAAATTGGGACGCCCACGACGATAACTTCGATCAACACAAGAACCACTTACTCCCCTTGGCAGATCGATCGTTAGCCGCGTTGATCGACGATCTTCACGAACGCGGATTGCTGGAATCGACGCTGGTTGTGGCTACCGGCGAATTTGGACGCACCCCGAAGATCAACCCGAGCGCAGGACGGGACCATTGGCCCGATTGCTACACCGCGTTATTGGCCGGGGGAGGGGTGACCGGAGGCACGATCGTTGGTGCCAGTGATCGGAACGGCGCGTACCCCGCATCGGAACCCGTCACTCCTGGCGACCTCGCCGCCACGTTGTACTGGCGATTTGGCATCGATCCGCAGGCCGAGATGCGGGACACACTCAACCGACCCCATCGCCTTGCGAATGGCCAGCCCTTGGTGCAAATGTTTTAGAACGATGACGGGGTCCGTTTTGTGTTTCAGTCGAGAGAACGGGAAATTCACGCACAGAGGTTGCGCAGGTACAAGCACGACGCGCGAGCGAGTGACTGGGTCGCACCCGAGCGTGTTCCGTCAATCGGCGTCACGAGAATGTGTGACGGGCACGTAATGCGGCTCAACGCATCGCAAATCACGATGAAGTCAGTCCTTGTTTTTTCAGCCTTGTAGCCCCGCTGCGCGGACCGAGTCAATGAACCACTCTTTGAAAATGATTTACTGTCAAATTGCTTCTGCCGATGGAGCCACCGCGCCCGTCCCATCGTTAGGAGTCACTACGCCGACGACGTTCAGGAAATGGCGCCCTCTGAGCGGCCTCGCCAATCGATGGTTTCTTCTTTTCGCAGTATGCATTCTCGCATGCTTGGGTTCACTGTCCAACGGGCGCGCGCAGGAACCGAAGCGAGATTTGTCGGCCCACGTCGTGCGACCCGAACACCCGATCTTGATTCGCAATGAGCACGGTCCCTTACTGTGTGTGATGATCGACGTGGCGCTGGGGCAAACAGCTCGATTGAAGTCGATGGAATTCTCCCTTGACGGCACCGATGACCTGAATGACATCGATACGGTGCAGTTGTTGAGTACGGGGGAGCAAGAAAGTTTTTCGCCAGCTGCTCCGATCGGAGAAGCCATAGCGCCGGCTCGGCGGATTAGTCTGCCGATTGATCGGCAATTGATTGAGGGGCGGAATGTCTTCTGGTTATCGTGCCGACTCAAAGACTCGGCTGTTCTGCACCACCAACTCGCGGCGACGTGTTTGTCGATTGCCACTTCGGTTGGTAGCATCACGCCGCGCGAGGACACGGCGAACTCACATCAAAGGATCGGATTTGCTTTACGAAAGCGGCGCGAGGATGGGGTTCATACCTATCGAATACCTGCCTTAACGACCTCCTCGAAGGGGACTTTATTAGCCGTCTATGATATACGGCGCCGCGCTGGGGGCGACTTGCAGGGGGACATTGATGTTGGTCTTAGTCGCAGCACCACTCACGGACAGACCTGGGAGGCGCCGCGAGTCATCATGGACACGGGCGAATTCGGCGGTCTGCCACAGGAGCAGAATGGATGCGGCGATCCTGGCATCATTGTTGATCAGCAGACAGGCGAGATCTTTTGCTTTGCCTTGTGGATGAACGGCAAACCTGGCCAACACCAGTGGGTTGACGATGGCTCGGAGCCGGGCTTCGAGATTGGCAAATCGGCTCAGTTCATGATGGTACGTTCGACGGACGACGGCGTCACATGGTCGCCGCCCGAGAACCTGACGCGGCAGCTGAAACAGGAAGCGTGGTGGCTGCTTGCGCCGGCGCCGCAGGCGGGAATTTGTCTGCCGGATGGCACGCTCGTCATGCCGGTGGAAGGCCGTACTGGTCGCGATCGACTGGCCTCATTTGCGACGATCATGATCAGTCGTGATCATGGTCGGAGTTGGACCGTCGGCGCGCCGGCTTACAGCGGCGGGAACGAATGCCAAGCAGCGCTGCTTGACGATGGTTCGATCATGCTCAATATTCGCAATGACCACGAACGTTTTCGGGCGGTTTCCGTAACGAAAGATCTCGGTCAGACGTGGCAACCTCATGTCACCAGTCGCACCACGATCATTGAGCCAAATTGTAACGGAAGCCTGCTAAGCTGCGACTACGAAAGCAATGGCGAACGGAAGCATGTGCTGTTGTTTGCGAATCCGCATTCGCAGGCAGGACGAACGAATCATACCATTCAAGTCAGCTTTGACGAGGGACTCACTTGGCCCGACTCGCATCATTGGTTGTTGGATGAAGGGAAGGGCGCGGGTTACCCGAGTCTTACTCGCGTTGATCGCGATCATATCGGGATCGTGTATGAGGGGAGTCAGGCGCACCTCGTGTTCGAGAAACTGCCGTTGATTGAACTGCTTGAGCCGACACGGAGGCACACAGCGCGCGAAGTTTGGCAACGCGAAGTCTCGAAGGAGGGTATTGACTACTTGGAACAGCGCCGTCAATCGCCACCTTTTGGAGAATCGAGTTTCGATCTCGACGGCCTGCGATCGGGTATGGCAGCGAGGCAATTACCCACTGTTCCGGGAGTCACTTTGAGTCAAGTCCACGTGGGAGACGTACCGTGTGAGTGGGTCATGACTCCTGACGCTGATCCTGACGTACGACTTCTGTACCTGCACGGAGGTGGATTTGTATCTGGATCGGGAGCCAATTATCTGCCTCTGGCTGCCGAAATCTCACGCGCCGCAAATTGTGCCGTGTTGCTGGCGGATTATCGCCTCGCGCCGGAGCATCCGTTCCCTGCGGGACTTGAGGACTGCGTCGCCGCGCATCAATGGCTTGTTGCCAACGGGCCGTCGGGTCCTGCCGCCGCCAGAGCGACCTTTGTCGCCGGTGACTCTGCCGGGGGAAATCTAACGTTGGCAACGCTGCTTGTGCTCAAGGAACGCAAACACCCGCTTCCGTCGGGGGCGATCGCGATCTCGCCGGCAACGGACCTCACCTTATCGAGCCAATCTCTAAAGTCGGTCGACGATCCAATCGTCAGTTCCAGGACGATGCCCGAATTTCGGAGTCGCTATTTGGCATCCGCAGACCCGCGGCAGCCATTCGCGTCTCCGGTGTTTGGCGACTTTCGCGGTTTGCCACCACTATTGATACAGACGGGCGAGCACGAAATGCTGCGAGACGACAGTATCCGGGTGGCCAAAAAAGCTCGAGCCGACGGCACCAGCGTAAAGCTTGAGATCTGGCCGGGGATGGTGCATGTTTTTCAGGTTCGGGGGTTGCCCGAATCTCGTGAAGCGGTGCAACGCATTGGGGATTTCGTGAAGAGCAAACTTGCACCGAGATTTCTCGGTCACTAGCACGACGCGCGAGCGAGTGATTGCGTCGCATCCGAGCGTGTTCCGTCAATCGGCGTGACAAGAA
>JAQCHP010000205.1 GCA_027619595.1 Planctomycetota bacterium | reverse complement strand
TCCGATCTTTCGGAACAACGCCGGTTCGCCGGCAGGCGGCGGCGTGGTACGAGCGAATCAGAAGCAGACGGAGTAGACAGCGAATGTCCGAATTGGCACAAAAAGGTTCACCACAAAAAGGTTCACAGTCCTGTTCGCCGCGAGTTTTCTTGGCGGTTGACCTCGGCGCGTCCAGCGGCCGAGTGGTGGCAGGGCAATTCGACGGTCAGCATTTGACCATTACGGAGGTCCATCGGTTCGGAAATGGTCCGGTCCATGTGGGGGATCGGATGTACTGGGATTTTTTGCGGCAATGGTCGGAAGTTCAACTGGGGCTGGGGCTAGCAGCCGGTCAATTCGGCCCTGCGATCGACAGTGTTGGTGTCGATACGTGGGGGGTCGATTTTGGGTTGTTGGGAGCAGGTGACGAACTGCTGGGGAATCCGCGTCATTATCGGGACCAGCGCACCCAAGGTGGTTTGGCGCGTGCCTTTGAAGAAATCAGTTCCGCAGCGATCTATGATGCGACGGGAGTGCAATTTATGGAGTTGAACACGCTCTATCAATTACTTGCCATTCGCGATGAAGCTCCGGAATTGTTGCATCAAGCGCGGCGATTCTTGATGATGCCGGACCTATTTCATTGGCACCTGACCGGTACTGCAAGCAACGAATTTACCAACGCGACGACGACACAATGTTTCGATTCGCGTGCCGGGTCGTGGGCGGTAAAGTTGTTAGATCGATTGCAAATCCCGACGCATCTTTTTTCTGCGGTGTGTGCCCCGGGTACCGACTTGGGGCTGGTACGGACGAAAGTTGCGGGGAGTTTGGGCCTTGCGCCACACGTCCGCGTGATACTGCCGGGAACGCATGATACGGCGAGCGCCGTGTTGGCGGTGCCTTCGGCGGAACCTGTTCAAGCGCACCCGAATTGGTGCTACGTGAGCAGCGGCACATGGTCACTGATGGGTGTTGAGCTTCCTCAGCCAATTATTTCGTCACGCTGCCGTGAACTCAATTTTACCAACGAAGGGGGAGTGGGAAACACAGTACGTTTGCTACGCAATATAGCGGGTTTGTGGCTAGTCCAGGAATGTCGGCGTTGCTGGGAATTACAGGGAGATCCGCTGAGCTGGTCGCAACTAACTCGCCTCGCGGAAGAAGCGGCGCCTTTGGTGAGCATCGTCAATCCGGACGATCCTTCGCTCACCGCTCCCGCCAGCATGCCGTTGGCCATCGCACAGCTCTGTTCCCATTCAGGGCAGCCAATTCCACACAGCAAAGGGGAAATTGTCCGTTGTGCGCTGGAAAGTTTGGCCATGCGGTACCGAGTTGTTTTGGGGTGGCTCGAAGAGTTGGTCGGCAATCGAATCGAACGGATTCATATTGTGGGTGGGGGGACGCAAAACCGGTTCCTTTGTCAGATGGTAGCGGATGCCTGTGATCGCCCGGTCACTGCGGGGCCGGTGGAGGCAACCGCGCTGGGAAACCTAGCCATGCAGATGGTAGCCTGTGGTGCGGTGGGGTCGATTGCCGAAGCTCGCTTGCTAGTAAGGACAAGCTTTCCCGTCGACGATTACGAGCCGCGTAACGTCGGAACATGGAACGATCGATTCGAGCAATGTCAAGATTTATTTCGATAGGCTGGATTTGTTGGCGTGAGGAAATGGTAATTAGGAATCAGGGCCGAGAAATCTTGGGTTTCTTTCGTCGGTTGCCGGAAGTATGCTCAATGCTGGTAGCTAACGGAGGTGGTTGCATCGCGTGACGATGCGGAGGTGCCGGTTCGTCTGGAAAGTCGAGCGTTCCAATTCGTCGGAATTTGTGGAGTTGAGATGGAATTTCGAGTGCAGTTAAACGTCTACCGAGGTCCCATGGACTTGTTGCTTTACTTGGTACGGAAGCACGAGCTGTCGTCGCTGGAGATTCCGCTAGGTGAAATCGTGCACCAATACCTAGCAGTGTTAGATGGATTGGAGAGTCCAAGTGTGGACGAAGTCGGCGACTTTATTGAACTGGCCACCACCTTGACGGAAATCAAGTCGCGACAGGTCTTGCCGCCGGTGGACGAGGCAGATGATTCTGTGGTTCCACTCGAAGATTCTCCAGAAGATCTGGTACAGCGTCTTCTGGAGTACAAGTCGTTTAAGGATGCGGCAAGCATGCTTGATGAGCGGAGTGTTCAGTGGCAGAGGCACTACGCGCGTCTCGCGGACGATCTCACACCTCCCCGCGTCGACCCAGCGGATCAGCCGATTGATGAGTTGGAAATTTGGGACTTGATCAATGCCTACGGTCGCATGCGAACCAAATCGGTCGATGTTCGGGATTCGACCATCTTATACGACGATACTCCGCTTTTGGTCCATATGCAGCGGGTTTGGGAGGAAGTTGACGAGCGTAACGAGATTGACTTTGGTGCAGCCCTGGAAAGCGGAATGCGCAAATCGGCGTTGATTGGCATGTTCTTGGCGGTGCTCGAGTTAATGCGGCACCAGCGCATTTTGGCGGAACAGGGTGGTCGCACAAGCGGCCTTTGCTTGCGAAAAGGACCGCGATTTCGCGACGGTTGGCAAATCGTCCCCGGCAGTACGGCGGCTGCGTAGCTCCGACTCGCTGAAAAGCGGGTCTCCGATCGGTCTACTTGCTACTGCCGTCACCCCTGATTAAGATGACAGTTTGCTCGTTTTGTGCGGGTTCCATGCTATGAATCGTATGCGACATGTTCTTTCAGCCTTGGTGCAGAATGTTCCCGGTGTGCTGGCGCACATTTCTGGGATGTTGGCCTCACGAGGCTACAACATCGACTCCCTAGCGGTTGGGGAGACCGAAGATCCTAGTTTGTCTCGCATGACGTTCGTCGTGGTCGGGGACGATCGCGTCTTGGACCAGATTCGAAAGCAGCTAGAAAAGATTGTTACGGTCGTGCGTGTGGTCGACGTGAGTTCTCACGATTACGTTGAACGTGACCTGATGTTAGTCAAGGTCAGTGCACCACCTGGCGGACAACGGGCAGAGATTCGGGAACTCACCGAAATCTTCCGCGGTAGCATCGTCGACGTCGGTCCAGACGAAATTACGATTGAGATTTCCGGACGCGAACAGAAAATACAGGCTTTTATCGAAAGGATTCGCCCGTACGGCATTGTTGAGCTGGTGAGGACGGGTCGGATTGCGATGATCCGCAGTCATGGTATCGTTCCCGGCAGTTTGGGCGCCGAAATGGGAATCACGTCTGACAAAGTCTGCATTACCGTACCGCACGGGGCTGGTACGAAGGGAATTGGGCAAGCCGAATAGGATCGATTGTTACGTTTTTTTTCAGCACGCGCGTAGCGGCTCTGACAATGTAAACTTCCGTCGAACGGTGCACGTCATAATAGGTATGGCGTTCAGTCCCCGTGAGACTCAACTATGTGGAATTAACAGAATATGGCGGCAACCATTTACTACGATAAAGACGCAGATCTTTCCGTTCTCAAGGATAAGACGATCGCGATCTTAGGGTACGGATCGCAAGGTCACGCGCAGGCTCAAAACTTACGTGACAGTGGTTGCAAAGTGGTAATTGGTCAGCGGCCGGGCGGTAAGAATTACGACTTGGCGGTTGAACATGGGTTTAAGCCCATGTCGCTGGCCGACGCCACGAAGCAGGCCGACGTGGTCAATATTTTGCTACCGGACGAGGTTCAGGGAGATCTCTACCAAGCGGAGATTCGCGGAAATCTTAAGCCCGGCAACGTCTTGATGGCCTCGCATGGATTCAATATGCACTTCGGCCAGGTAGTTCCTCCGGTCGGTGTTGATGCGTTGTTGGTGGCTCCCAAAGGTCCTGGCCACCTCGTGCGAAGTGAATTTGAGAAGGGGGGAGGCGTGCCTTGTCTCATTGCGCTGAGCGACGGCGCGAGTGCCACGACCAAGAAAATTGGTTTGGCGTATGCCAAAGGGATTGGTGGAGCACGTGCCGGAGTCATTGAGACGACGATTGCCGAGGAAACCGAAACGGACCTGTTCGGTGAACAGGTCGTTTTGTGCGGCGGCGTGAGTGAACTCGTCAAGGCCGGCTTCGATACATTAGTCGAAGCCGGATACCAACCCGAAATGGCGTACTTTGAATGTATGCACGAGTTGAAGCTTATCGTCGACCTGTTCTACCAGGGTGGCTTGAATTACATGCGGTATAGCGTGTCGAATACTGCCGAGTTTGGTGACTATACGCGCGGCCCGCGGATTGTCACGGAGGAGACCCGCAAGGAAATGAAACGCATCCTGAATGAAATTCAAACGGGCCAGTTCGCACGCGACTGGATCTTGGAGAATCGGGCCGGAGCGCCCGCCTTTAAGGCGATGCGCCGTCGTGACCAAGGATTGCTCTTGGAAAAAGTCGGAAAGCAACTGCGGTCGCTCATGTCGTGGATTAACGCCAAGGAAGTCTGAAAAGACTTGACCTGATTAGCTAGTAGAGTTCGCCCGCAGCGAATGGTTGGCCGACAAAACAGTACTGGTATTGCCGTATCCGTAGGATCATCAAGGAGGTACTTATGTCGTCATATGTCGATACCCTGCGCACGTTCGAATCGTTACAGCTGGGCGATCGTGTCGAATTGGAGCACGAAGTCAAGGTTGGTTTCCGAACTTGGACGACCAAGACGCAAGGCACGGTGATGCATTTGGAGCGACGACGCCACGGTTTGCACTACCAGAGAAATCACGATGATAAGTCCTTTAGCGATGTGCTTGTTCTGCAGCGCCAGGATGGCGAACTTACGACGGTGACACTCGACGAATTCTCGGTCTTACGGAAGCTCGTCACGTAGGTTCTTCAACTGGCTGGCGGCCAAAAGCAGCGGGGTCTTGCGGGATGGCGACTGACGATAGTATCTACACCCAGCATTCTCGTTATCACGCAGAAAATCGATTCATCTATCCTGTTATCAGCCGCCGGTCAGAAGGGCTATCGATCGGTGTCAATCTCAATCCTGACAAGGTATGCAACTTCGATTGCATCTACTGCCAGGTGGATCGTCGTCGCGAAAGCGAAGTGCGATTTGTCGAGTTGCCGCGACTCCGGGCGGAGTTGAACCACATGCTTGAAGTGGCAGTCTCAGGGGAACTGTTTCTGGACGGGCCACTTTTGAGGACACCGAAGTCGCTTCAAGTCTTGCGCGATATCGCGTTCTCAGGCGATGGTGAACCGACTACATTTCGCAATCTTGATGAAATCTTTGAGCAGTGTGTGGCCGTGAAGAACGAACACAACCTGTCGGAATTGAAGATGGTGCTCATCACGAACGCAAGTATGTTTCACCGCTCTCGTGTTCAACGTGCCCTTGATATTTTCGATTCGAATCGCGGGGAGATTTGGGCGAAACTGGATGCCGGCACGGAAGACTATTACAAGTTGGTGGAACGTACAACGATTCCATTTCGTCGAATTCTTGACAATTTGATGCATGCTGCGTTAAGACGTCCTATCGTAATTCAATCGTTGTTCATGCGCATCGATGGCGAACCGCCGACCCTAGACGAGCGATTGGCTTTCTGCCGACGGCTAGCAGAAATTCGCCAAGCGGGCGGTCAACTGAAGGCCGTGCAACTGTATACCGTGGCGCGTCCCCCAGCTGTCTCAAGTGTGACAGCACTATCGAATGCGGAGCTAGACGATCTGGCGGCGCTGGTGACCGAGAAGACTCAACTTCCAGTAAATGTCTACTACGGCGCATCGTGGCAAGAAGGGAATTGACGTGGCAGGCCCCCAAGTATTGAAAATGCTCATCTTCGGCCTACTCGGTTGGGGACTTTGGATCGCGCTCGGTTCATTGCGGCAAAATCGTGGTATCGAAAAATCAATCATTACGGCCGGATTTGTCCTGGCCTTCGTGGGATTCTGGGCGCTGCTGCTCGCGCGACGCAACCGGCGCCCCTGGAGAAAGCATGAGTAGTTCACCTTTGCCCTGGTATCGTCTGCTGAGTCGTTACCATTGGTTCGTACTGATCGTAGCGGCGCTCGGCTGGCTGTTCGATTGCTTGGATCAGCAACTCTTTATTCTTGCGCGTCCCGCCGCGATGAAGGATTTGGTGACTGAGGTCGTGGGGATGGACGGAGCGTCCGCGGACGAAATAGCGAAAGAACTGGAAATTCAACGGCGCTCCGCCGGAGACTTTGCCACGTCGCTGTTCATTGCAGGTTGGGCGACCGGCGGCCTCTTTTTTGGTGTTCTCGGCGATCGAATTGGACGTGCCCGCACGATGGTCATTACGATCTTGATGTACTCGCTATTTACGGGATTAAGTGCGATCTCACAAAGCACCTTCGATTTCGCCATCTATCGATTTCTTACTGGACTGGGTGTGGGTGGCGAATTTGCCGTGGGAGTGGCACTGGTGGCGGAAGTCATGCCGGATGCTGCGCGTCCGTATGCGTTAGGTTTGCTACAAGCTTTATCGGCGGTTGGCAACATCAGTGCGGCGCTCATCAATTTGGGGCTGGGCGTGGCGGAAGAACAGGGGCTTGTTACAAGTCCCTGGCGGATCATGTTTATGGTAGGTGCGGTGCCGGCGCTCTTGGCACTGGTGATTCGGAGTCGGCTCAAAGAACCGGAAACGTGGCAGAAGGCAAGCCTCGTTAACAGCACACAGAAGCAATTAGGATCCTATCGGGAATTATTTCGAGACCGCAAACTGCGTAAGCACGCGCTTTTGGGGCTCGTGCTCGGTTGCTCGGGGATCATTGGCCTCTGGTCGATAGTCTTTTATACGCCCGATCTCG
>JAQCHP010000204.1 GCA_027619595.1 Planctomycetota bacterium | reverse complement strand
GCCGACGAATTGTCGTTGTCAGCCATGCCAGACTCGGCAATGTATACGCATTGCATATGCCGGCTTGGGAAGACACGAGAAAGGCTTGCTCGAATACCTGCTGGGCCTGACTGAGCTGCCCATCGGCGACTTGTGTGCGTCCTTGGGCGATTTGAACCTGTGCCAATCCCTGCGCGTCATTCCGCGTCCTTGCAAGTTCAATTTTGAGAACTCCTTCCGGGATCTTCCCATCGTTGGCTCGTGCCCAGACATCGAGAATAATCCCGGAAGCTTGCTCATCACCGAGAAATACCCCGGACTCATGGTTCTTCTTCGCTTCGCTTATCGCGGCAGAAAACTCTCCTAACCGATATAACGAAGCCGCCAATTGATACCGGGCAATGTGCACTTGCCAATAATCTCCCATGCGTTCCAAAAGGCGAATGGACTCACGAGCTCGGGCAATACAATCGGTATACCGCGACGAGTAATACAGTACACAGCTATAAAAATTTAGGGTTTGCCCTTGGCCCCATAAGTCGCCGAATTGCTTCCTCAAAGCGAGGGACTTTAACGCGTACTTCTCCGCTCGTTTCCTGAGCGGAACGAGGCAAATTGCCGGCGCATGTTCGGAATATGCGTTCGCCAATTCCAACGTGGGTGGAAACCTTTCGGCTAGATTCATTCCACGCAAATGTGCCCACAGGCATTGCGTCTTTCCACGGCTGTACCAACAACCGCGTGCAAGCAAGCTCAATAGTCGAATCGACAGCAATTCGCTCGCATTCGGCACGCGTCGATATCGGTGCACGAACTGATTCGGAAGCCACGTGTGCAGGCACTGCACTGCCGTCTCCCATAACAGCAACGGAATAAACATCCACGACTGCCGCGGGACAAAACGCCCAAGAATTCGTAAAGCCGCTTCAAATTCGTCCGTGGCGTGTTTCATGTCGCCTCGCTTGAACGCCAATTCGGCTATTCGCGACTTGATTTCTGACCGAGCTAGAGGACTACTCGCCAAGGACTCAGCACGAGCCAAAAATGGCGCAGCTCCGTCATAGTTGCCACGCAGCATGAGCACGTCGCCCAATCCGCTTGCTATTCGAAATTGCTTCGCTGCATCGGCTGTCGAGGCACCACGGTCAGCAATGCGGAATTGCCGTTCGGAAATCTCTAGTGCGTATTGAGATCTCGCTTGTTCCGCCGCTTCTAACGCAAATGGCAGCGCCTCTCCTATTTTACCGCAGGCATCGTAGTGAAATGCCAATTCCGATATTCGGTCGGGGCAAGTTGCCCGCAAGTATTCCGCAGCCAACAAGTGATAGTCGTTTCGTTCTGCATCCGTCAGCAGTTCCACGAGTGTTGATCGCACTTTGTCGTGCACAAATACGAAACTGGCGCCGTCTGACTTAGCCCAAACTAAGTGTCGCTGTCGCGCCTCGTACAACGCTGTGGCGGCCTCCGCGGGGCTAAGGTCTGCCAAGTTTGTGGCCACATCCTCCGTAAATTCGCGGCCCAACACAGCTCCCATCGCCAACAAACGCCGCGTCGTAGCCGGCAACATGTCAATTCGGCGGCAGAGCAGAGAACCAGCATGCTCAGACGATTGCACGTTATTCAACTGATTTTGGTCTACTTGCCAGTTGCTACCAGTGAACGTAAGTGCGGCCGTCTCCACCAGACCGCGCAGTACCGCCGACGCCATAAACGGGCTACCTGCCGCTAGTTGAACGACTACATGCACCACGTCTTCTGGCAAGCTACCCGCCATCGATTCAACAATTTGTCGGATCTCCGCTGACGCAAACGGCCGTAAACAAATATGGAGACTCGAAGGCAACATTCTTAAGGAATGATGCGAATCGACTTCTTCTGAACGGAACGCTGCGACGACGGCCGTATTGGTTTGACTTTCCTTTCGGTGTTCCCGACTCAGCCAGCGTTGCAACACACGAAAAGTCATTTCATCCGCCCATTGAAGATCGTCAAGCACGATCAAAGCCGGAACTTGCGGACTTCCTATCAAATCCAAAAGTGTCGCTAAACTTTGGATGGTTCGTACTTCGCCAAGTGCCTCTGGGACAAACGTACTTGTTTGTTGAATTCCTAGCAGTGCGCGAAGGTCTGGCAAGGCGGCACAAACCGCCTCTGATTCGGATCCCAATCCGTCACGCAAACGAACCGCCAAAGTGGGATCCACTTCCGCCGCGGCGATTAATCCTCGTACGATGCCATCCAGTAGTCGAAACGGTTGTTGGCCAGCATCCCAGGTCGTCTGTCCGCGTAAAACCCATATCCCTTTTCGTCGCGCACGCTGTGTCATTTCCACGATAAAGCGGGACTTGCCCAGGCCCGATTCACCTTCCAAAATGCACAGGGTCCCGAGGCCAGCTCTTAGGTTTTCGATCAGGCGATCAAACTGCGATGTCTCTTGCTGACGTGCCAAGAAAGATGGCTCAACCAGAGTGCCCCGTTGATCATGGCTTCCGATAGATACATCGGGTTCTTCTTCGCCTGCTGCCAGTCCCCGCAGAATAGCCTCCAGATCCGAAGTAACCGCTTCGGCAAGCTGGTAGCGGTTCCTTGGATCCTTCTGCAATAGTCTTTGGATTACATCGTTCAGCACTCTTGGTATCGTATATTCGCTCGAACAAAGGTCCGGAACGGCGGCTGTCATGTGTTCGAATAGAATGTCACCCACATTCGTGCCAATAAAGGGCGGCATACCGCACAAACAATGATAAAGGACAATGCCAGCTGAATAGAGGTCTGATGGCTCGCCCACATCCACATCGATCGCGCCCGATTGCTCAGGCGACGAATACACAGCTCGTTCTATGTTGTCGAACGAATCCTTAATCTCCCGCGAAATCGACATCGCCACATACGTGTCGCGCAAGAACAGCTTTTCGATGCGACCCTTAGGATCACTCTTTAGATAGATGTTGGATGCACGAATGTCTCGGTGCGTGACCCGATGAAAGTGCAATGATTGCAACGCAGCGAAGAGTGCCTTGCCCACAAAAAGGGAGTCTTGAAGATTCAAGACTCCGCGCTGCAGACGCTCTTGAAGCGTCTCTCCCTCCGGACGCCCGTTCACTACAAAAAAATACTCGCCGTATTCGCCTTGATCAATTACGGGTAACAGCGACGGACCTTGAATTCTCTGGCGAACGGATGCTTCGTAGCGCAATCGTTTTAAGCCGCCATCCCCCAACGTTGACAAGGGCGCAAGAATGGCCATTGCTTGGAGTCCCGACAGACTATCTTCACAAAGCCATTCGTATTCCCGATCACCCGGCTCGACGAGTCTATACCGGTCGCCGATGATACATCCAGATTGCAGAGATCCTTCCATCGCGGTATGCCTATTTTAGAAAATTGACTGCAAAACTGAGCACTTTTAGATTCTCCTGCGGAAGTCTAGCATCCGATCTGGCCAATTTTTGCACCGGCCTTTTTCGCCTCGATGCGACCGAAACAACGGCTGGCCAGATCGCACGCACAGATAATCGGTACCACCGCTATATTCACTACTACACAGCAACATTTTTTGATTTATACGCTTAATTACCGCTTGCAGTTTATTGACTGACAATCCACAAAATTCGTATTCTCCTAATGGTTAAAGCAATGTTTCCGCTCCATTTGGTTGAAGCGATTCGTCGTAGCGTATCGCACCAACAGGAAATGCGGAATTTATTGCCCCACATTTTCTGTCCGAACGCATTCAATTACTTCAAGTCAGGGAGAACAAACATGCAAGTCGACAGCCGTTCCGTCAGTTCCGTCGTCGATCGTTTCTTTGCCCGCGAAATACCGTCATTTTCGCTCGCGATGGAATCACTCAGTGAACAAATTGATCCGGCAGCTTGGCCCCAACGAGATCGATTTTGGAGTCGTATGCAAGAAGCATTCCAGAATTCGCAGGAGGCTTGCCGCAGGTTTGAAAACAAAATCGCCCACGACCCAGATCTGCTAAAATCAGTACGAGCAAGGTTTCTTGTAGAAACACAACGATGGTTTCATCAAAGTTGGTTCGGCGAACGCGCCCGCACAAAACCGAGCGGTTTCCCGGGCGATTACGCCATGTTGCTCACGATTTACAACCAAAAGCCGTTGCGGACAGGGGTAGGTGGATATCTCGACCTTTGCTTGGCGGACGTGGCCCTCGCCAGAGCCGTGCGTGCACGATGTGCGGCAGCCAAGAACTTTCTCGTCAATGAACTAACTCGCCGAAATGGACTCGTGCGAGTCCTCAACGTAGCAAGTGGTCCTTGCCAGGAGTATCTGGGATGGACAAACACGTTTGGCGCAGACCGGATCGAGCTATGTTGCCTCGACAATGACCCATCTGCCATTCAGCATGTCAGGGACAACGTAATTCCCACCGCAACGGGAATATCTGATTTCAGCTTAAATCTTTACAATGCACTCAGAACAAAATCTGCCGATGCAACCATACGCAAGTTCGGGAGATTCGATATCGTTTACAGTATCGGACTGTGTGATTACATTCCTGACGCACCCCTGATCGCTATGTTACAGGGATGGCGAGAAACACTAAATGAGAACGGTGTTATCTATGTCGCATTCAAGGATTGCCGACAGTACGACAAAACGCCCTATCAGTGGCATCTCGACTGGCATTTCCTCCAGCGGACTGAGGAAGATTGCTGGGAACTATTTAACAAGGCTGGGTACGATCTCGACGATATGGAAGTCACTCGAGATGATACGGGAATCATCATCAACTTCATCACCGGCGTGAAATCACGTAACCAACACCGGATTGACGCGCCCTCTGCGACTCAACTCGGTGGTGCGCGGCCGCACCTCACCGAAAGTCGCGAGACGAGTTTTTAATTCCCGTGAGCGTCTTTGACAGGTCTTCGATTTTGTCGACGACCAGATGAGTCACCTCTCCGCTGCGCTGGAGTCGGCCCCGTGCGATCCAGGCCGGAGAGGTGCGTGCCAGACTGTAGTACCGATCCCAGATGCGTTTGTGAATCACGAGATTGGCAACTCCCGTCTCATCCTCCAACGTGACGAACGTGATACCTTTTGCAGTGCCAGGCCGCTGCCGCAGAATCACTAGGCCAGCCACTTCCACACGTCGACCATCCCGCAGTTCTTGCAACGCCGCCATCGGCACCACGCCGTATTTACCCAGTTTTTCACGATGAAAATGGAGCGGATGCTGGCGTAGCGAAAGCCCCGTACTCTGGTAGTCAGCAAATACCTCATCGCGATCTTTCAGTTCTGGAAGAGAAATGGCATCATCGTCCCGCTCGTGTAGACCAGCAAACAGAGGCAAGTCATGGCCCGACGCCTCTTGTGCTAACGCTTCCCACAATGCCTGTCGACGATGCTGCCCGAGCGACTGGAAGACATCAGCGCGTGCCAATCGCTCCACCGCAGCTTGCGAAATTCCGGTACGCCGGACAAGATCGGCCTGGCTGGTAAACGGCCCAGTTGCCTGACGGTGCTTCAAAATCAGGGTGACATCTTTGCGGGCGATTCCGTGGACCATCTGCAGGCCCAGTCGCACTGCAACCGTGTTTCTCCCAGCGGTCGATGACTTGGAACCTTGGGCGAATCGCGGGGCTGCTTGCGCAGAATCAGGTGGTGTCTCCAGCGTACATCCCCAATCGCTGTGATTTATATCCACACCACGGACCTCCACGCTATGCTGACATGCATCCCGCACCAACTGGGCCGGGGCGTAAAATCCCATGGGCTGGCTGTTGAGCAATGCGGCCAGAAAGGCATCGGGATAATAACACTTGAGCCACGCCGAAACGTAGACGAGCAGTGCGAAGCTCGCCGCATGCGACTCTGGAAAGCCATACTCACCGAAGCCGCGAATCTGATGAAATACTTGCTCCGCAAACTCGTCACTCAAGTTTTTCTGACGCATACCAGTTAACAACTTCTTCCGGAACGCATCAATGACTCCGGGCCGCCGCCATGCCCCCATAGCACGCCGCAGTTGATCGGCTTCACCTGGTGTAAATCCAGCAGCCACGACCGCCAGTCGCATCGCCTGCTCTTGAAAAATCGGCACTCCCATCGTCTTGTATAAAACGTCGCGAATCTCGTCGTTTGGGTAACTGACCTGCTCCTCCCCATTGCGACGCCGAAGATAAGGATGGACCATCTGCCCTTGAATCGGTCCTGGTCGCACAATGGCTACCTCAATCACCAAATCGTAAAAACATCGCGGGCGAAGCCGTGGTAACATGCTCATTTGCGCCCGACTCTCAATCTGGAATACTCCCATCGTGTCCGCTCGACAAATCATGTCGTAGACTCGCGGGTCCTCCGGCGGAATCGTCGCCAGGTGGTAGTCGACATCAAGTGCTTCCCGCATCAAATTAAGACATTTTCGGATCGCAGTGAGCATCCCCAGAGCCAAACAATCGACCTTTAGGATTCCTAGATCGTCAAGGTCATCCTTATTCCATTGAATAACCGTGCGTTCAGGCATGGCTGCGTTTTCGATCGGTACAATTTCGCAAAGCGGCCCCTGGGTCATCACCATGCCACCTACATGCTGCGAGAGATGCCGCGGAAACCCGATCAATTGCCCGACCAATTCAGTCAACTGCCGACCTGTCCGCGATTCCGGATCAATCCCCACCTCACAACATCTCTGAGCAAAATGTGGGTCGTGGTCGTAGTGCTCGACCTGTTTCGCCAGCGCGTCAACACGGTCCAACGACAAGCCGAGTGCCTTCCCCACATCACGGACGGCCGAACGGCAGCGATAGGTCACGACCTCGGCCGCGATACCGGCCCGCTCCCTTCCGTACTTGGCATAA
>JAQCHP010000203.1 GCA_027619595.1 Planctomycetota bacterium | reverse complement strand
ACACCGGGGGGGTTATTGAGCTAGAAATTCAGGATCAAGTATCTCTTTGATCACTACCCCGACTCCAACACGGGACTTGGACGGGGCTTTTCCGTCGCGTTAGGGTACCGCCTGCAGACACTCTTGATCGCGAGTATCGGGTTGATCTGCTCCATCACGGGCCGTCGGGGGCATCATCCTTAACAAAACAGGGTGCAGCCAAGCCATTGCCGACTGCCGATCGCTTCGATAGTCTGACCCCAGGTAGGAATGCCTATCTTCGGTATGGGAAGGCCGTGAGATCGTCGTTGTTCGCTCAGCAAGGATCATGAGACATGAAGATTGGCGTATTCTGCAGCGGCGGCGATGCCCCTGGCATGAACGCTTGCATTCGCGCCGTCGTGCGGGCTGCGGGGAGTCGAGGACACGAGGTTGTCGGTATTCGGCGTGGTTATCAGGGGCTGTTGGATCAAGAGTTTTATCGCGACGTCGATGGAAATTGCGTCATGTCGTTGCGAAGTGTGTCAGGGATATCACCTCGGGGCGGGACCATTCTCGGAAGTAGCCGCAGCGACGAATTTCGCACCGAAGCAGGCCAAAAAAAGGCTGCCACCATCCTGAAAGACCAAGGAATCGAGGGGATTGTCGCGATCGGTGGTGATGGGACCTTTCGCGGCGCCATGGCACTCGCTCGACACTGGAGCGGATCGATCGTCGGCTGCCCCGGTACAATTGACAATGACCTGATCGGATCCGACTACACGATTGGGTTCTCGACCGCCGTGCAAACGGCAATGCATGCCGTTGATAAGGTACGGGATACGGCTGAGAGTCATGATCGAATGTTTTTAATCGAGGTTATGGGGCGCCACAGCGGCTACATCGGTGTCCACACCGCGTTGGCATCGGCAGCAGAAGTTGTCTGTATTCCAGAGACCGATACCGACATTCCCGAGATCGTGGCACAGCTCCAGGCGATGCGACAACGCGGCAAGACATCGGTGATGCTGGTCGTGGCCGAAGGGGATGAGCGAGGTGGTGCCGTCGAACTCCAACAGAAACTGGCCGAGGCAGGCTGCCCGTTCCCCATGCGATCGATCGTGCTTGGCCATCTCTTGCGAGGCGGCTCTCCAACGGCCGAAGATCGCATCTTGGCCAGCCGCACCGGTGACTTTGCGGTCCGTTTGATCCTGGAGGGAAAGACCGGTGTCATGGCCGGCATCGTTGGCGAGGCCGATAAGGCTACCCCTTTTGAAGAGACGGTAGCTCAACATCGCACGATACCTCTCACCCTGATCGACCTATTAGAAACACTTTCGACTTAGACGTTCTTTCTTTAACACCAGCCCCCGCGTGCCGCCATGTTTGCCATTGTTAGCTGTAGCTTGAATCCCAAGAGCCGCAGTCGAGTTCTTGGCGAGTATTTGAAGACGTGCTTTCACGAACTTGAGGTACCCGTTGATTGGATTGACCTGCAAGACATGGAGTTACCATGGTGTGACGGCGGACCGTGTTATGGACACCCCAATGTTGGAGCCGTTGCCAAGCGGCTGCAGGCAGCTCATGGTATCGTACTAGCATCGCCGGTTTACAACTACGATGTGAACGCTGCGGCTAAGAACCTGGTGGAACTGACAGGCAAAGACGTCTGGACCGACAAATGTGTCGGCTTTGTGTGCGCGGCGGGCGGAAAGGTCAGTTATATGGCGACCATGGGACTTGCCAATAGCCTGATGCTCGATTTCCACAGCTTGATCTTGCCCCGATTTGTGTTTGCCATGAGCACTGCCTTTAACGAACAGCGACAATTGGTCGATCAAGATATTCAAGAACGATTGAAAAAACTCGCCCATCGAATGGTTCACATTACTCGAGCAATGCGTTCGTCCGAATAAGCCGACACGACGTGAATCATGGAACCCGACCAACGCCACTCTCAAGGAACTCCAACCTCTATGAATTGCCGTGGAATCCGTGGTGCAACTACCGTCGATGCCAACGATCGCGATCAGATTCTGTCGGGTACGCGACAGCTTTTAGCCCTTATGATTCGCCAGAATGGAATCGCCCACGAAGATGTGGCCAGCGCCATCTTTAGCTGTACCAAGGACCTCGATGCAGAATTCCCCGCATTGGCTGCCCGACAACTCGGCTGGCTGGATGTCCCTTTGCTGTGCACGCATGAGATTTCCGTGCCTGGTTCGCTCGAAAAGTGTATTCGCATCCTCATTCACTGGAACACGTGTAAGCCACGTCAGGAAATCCAGCACATTTATCTACGAAATGCCGTGCGACTGCGCCCGGATCTCAGCCAGCTTCCACCCGTCGATCCGGACGAATTGGAAGCTTGGATTGCGGAGTATTCCCTTCAATCGAAGGGATAGTCCAGTTGGGATGCGATGTCGCACTTGTTCGTTCCAGCCTACGAATTGCGAGTGTTATTCAACGATTGACCCATGTGTTACTCGCGTTCTGGATCGAGAGCAATACTTTTTTCGACGGATTTCCCTTGGCGCAGGAATGACACTGCAACTTCCTCCCCGGGCTGATGTTTCTCTGTCTCTGTGAGGAGATCGTCCACCGTACGAACCGGCACGCCATCGATGGCAACGATCATGTCGGCGTGGTCTCGATCGACTACCGTGCGTTCGTAGACAAATGCACCTCGCTGTTGTTGCTGTCGCACGAATCGGAAACCGCGTAAGCCGGCCCGTTCGGCGGCTCCACCCTCCAAGAGACTCGCAATAAGAACCCCGTTTTCCGTTTCTTGCACGCGCGTAATACCAAGATCGGGTCGGACAATCCGACCGTTGGCAACCAACTGCGGCACGATGCGCTGAAGGGATGTCGCCGGTATGGCAAATCCAACACCGGTATTTTCGCCGCTCTCACTCGCGATCGCCGTGTTCATGCCTATGAGTTGTCCCCGGCTGTCGAGCAAAGGGCCACCGGAATTCCCCCGATTGAGCGCCGCATCGATCTGTATCAGTGACTTCATCGTACGGCCATTACGCGCCGGCAGCTGCCGGTTCAGGCTCGATATGATCCCTTCCGTCATGGTCCGTTCGAATCCAAATGGATTCCCGATCGCGTAAGCACGTTGACCGACTCGCAGTCGCCGATCGCTACTGATCGTCACCGGGTGGAGAATCTCCGCCGGCGCATCAATTTTCAAGACGGCGATATCGTTGAGCGGGTCAGCGCCGACGGCTGTCGCTTCGTAGGATGTGCCATCGAAGAGCGTGACGCTAATCTGCTGCGCATCCTCGACGACGTGGTAGTTCGTCAGAATGCGGCCATCCCTGTCCAGTACCGCACCGGAACCCGTCCCTTCGGAAGGTACTTGAGCCGCGAAGAACTGGTCGGGTCGCACCGTCCGCGTGGTAATGTTAACGACACTTCGATTCGTCTTTTCATAAACGGATATACTCACCGCTTCTTCCCGCGTGAATCCCTCGTCGGCGAGTGGAACCTCGTGCGGCGCTTGCTGTACTTCGTCGCCGATAGGCAAGACCCGAATTGCGCGAGCCGAACGACGTGCTACAGCGGGTGCGCTCGGTACTACTTGCGCCATCGTTGCCGTCGGTGTAATCAGCAACTGCTGCAAGATGACTACCCCGTCGCCCCTAGAAGCACTCCGACGATCGTGGCCCAAATGGCCCCCTTGCTTCCCCTACGACCCAACCACCTGCCACTCGTTCCGCGAAACATGGTCCCTTACCTCCCCCTCCCATCCGACACTTGGCGACTCTCGATTCCCCCAAGTATTCGCCAATTGTCCAGTCCGGGTCAACGTGAATTCCCTTTTGCCAGGAATTTGATTTGTTCTTTTGCCGGCAAGCGTGTATAGATGGAGCTAGGCTTCCTCCGCCCCACGGGACAAAAACTCCATGTATTTAATGCTATTTTATCTAGGAGATAATTGGATCGGGGGAGCCCTAAGTCTTGAGCCACAGGTTCGCGTGGCGTAAGCTTGGTAAGTTAGGTTAATCATACAGAGGCAAATTCAGAGCAATTTTCGGGTGCGCCCGGTCGGGCGTTTTTGCATATTTTCCCCGTGGCTTCTTCGCGGAACAGAGAAGTCACCCAACGTTGGAACCCTTCTTTAGAGAGTTCATCTTCTATGTCGCGACACATCACGGCGCGCCTCGCGCTTGCGTTGGCAATTTTTGGTTCGGCAGAATTCGAACCGCATCGGCTTCGGGCGTTGGAACCGACTGCGAAAACGGATTCGTTAGCTGACCGTCAGCCAGTGTCGCCGGGCGAACTGCATGTCTACGGCAATGCGGCCGGCGAGCTGAGCTATGCCCTGGCAATGCGAGCCACCGATTTGCCCCAAGCAACGTCGACTCAAGTTGTCGTGCTCGTCGACACATCGGCCAGTCAAACCGGAACTTACTGGGAAGACACTTTGGCTGCCGTGAAGTCACTAGGCGATCGGCTGCGACCATCCGATCGCGTGGCCCTGATTGCAATCGATGTCCAGGCGGTGGCGATGTCCGAGGGTTTTGTCGCGCCTCAGAGTGACGCTTGGAAGCAAGCCTTTCAGCGTCTGCAGGGGAGGTCCCCCCTCGGATCGACCGATCTCCTAGCTGGATTGCGAACCGTCTTGGCACAACCTTGGAAAAATGAGGCCAGTGAATCCCGCAGTGTGATTTACGTCGGTGACGGGACAAGTCGAGCAGACATCATCAGCGAGCAGGATTTGCGCGCAGTTACGGCAGATTTTGTGAAAGCTCGTATTACCATGCACAGTTTTGCTCTGGGGCGACAGACCGACGTGGCCTTACTTGCGGTGTTGGCGAATCACACCGGTGGAAATGTTTTTCTTGATGGCCCCAATGTCACGGCTGCCCAAGCGGGCCAGGAACTGGCCCGTGTTTCCCAATCCGCTGTCCTGTGGCCTGTAGCTGCCGAATTCCCCAAGGGTCTCGATACGCGGTTCCCTAGTGATTTGCCACCACTGCGCAGTGACCGAGAAACCATTTTGGTAGGTAAGTTAACCGCGGCGACAGGAGAACTCCTAAGCATTCAAATAACGGGCGAGTGTTTGGGCGAGGCGATGCCGTGGAAGTGGGAGACCAAGGTCGGCGCGTCGGAAGGGGGATACGCTTATTTGCCGCGTCTCGTGGAAATGACATCCCGCAGCCAGGGCTTTCAGTTCCCTGTATTGGGTCTGCGCGGACTCCAAATCGTTCAAGAGTCTCTACTGACGGAAGCCAGTAACTTCGGTGATTTGGCCAAGCAGGCAGCGGCCACAGGTGATCTCGAAGGGGCTGAGCGTTTGGCAGTTGCGGCACTCAAACGCGATCCGTCCAATCGCCGAGCCCAATCCGTGCGTGAAGCTACCGCCGTCAGCAACTCGACTCCCCAGGCGACCACAGAAATTGCCCCGTTGCCGACGAAAACCGCACCTGCTGCCACGACAAAATCCAAACAACCCACACAAGGCAAGAAGAAGGGGCAGGCAAACAAGCCAGGGCAGCTCAAAGAGTCACGGTCAGGGGAAGCATCGTTTGCATCACCCGTTCGCTGGAAGACAGTTCAATTCACAGGCAAACAGGACTCCAATTTTGGCGGCGACGTCATCGGCGAACAACTGATCAGCCCGAGCGGCGACCCGATTTCCGGCGACAATTTCTCCGACGACAATCGAGTTCAATCGACCGATCCCGACGCTGGCCGCTTGGTCGACGATTCGGTCGCACGCACACGCCTGCAAACGGAAATCTTGACGGCCGAAGTCAAGAACGCCGTGAAAAATGCCCGCGAACAAATGCGATCGAACCCCGAAGGGGTCCTCCAAGAACTCAAATTCGAATTGGATGCGGTTCGACAGGCAATCGATGTGAATGAAGGCGTGCGGACACGACTGGCTGACGATCTGCGACGCTCTATTCAGGAAACAGAACATCGAAAGGTGGAGAAGGACGAACAGGATCAGCGATTAAATCAAGCTCAGGCAGTGGGTGTGGAGCGACTCAACCTACTGGAAGCCGCCCAACAACAGGAAGAGCGGATTGCGAACCTCATCGCTAAATACAATCGGTTTACTGACGAGGAAGACTATCCACGTGCGAGCGAGGTAGCCGAATCAGCTCATAAACTTGACACAGACAACCTAACCACGATTGCCGCGAACGAAGTCTCGCAATTCAAAATGAATATCGAGCACGCCCTGGACGTGCGAGAGCGCAGGCATAGAGCCTTCCATCTCATCATGGACGACATCGAAGCAACTGCGATCCCATTTGTAGGCGATCCGCCGATTGTTTACCCCGATGCAGAAAAGTGGCTCCAACTGACCAAGCGCCGCAAAAAGTGGAAGGATTCGGTCAATCTTGCTCAGTTAGGACCAGCCGAACAGCGAATTTTTGATCGATTTGATGATCCCACCGAAATGAATTACACCGACACCCCGTTTTCGGAAGTGGTAGCTGACCTCGAGAATCAGCATGAAATCGAAATTGAGATTGATGATCGAGCACTTATAGACCTTGGATTGTCTTCCGAAAATATGCAAATCAATCGGCAACTAAGTGGGGTTTCGCTACGATCCGCACTGCGACTGCTGCTCAATGACCTCGACTTGACCTATTTGGTTCGCGATGAAGTTCTGTTCATCACAACTCCCGAAGAGGCCCAATCCAAACTTGTCACCAAAGTCTATCCGGTGGCCGACATCGTCATCCCGATCCAGAGCGGAGGAATGGGGGGCGGCATGATGGGGGGCGGCATGATGGGAGGCATGGGAGGCGGAATGATGGGAGGCGGAATGGGAGGCATGGGAGGCGGAATGGGAGGCATGGGAGGCGGAATGATGGGAGGC
>JAQCHP010000039.1 GCA_027619595.1 Planctomycetota bacterium | reverse complement strand
TTACCTACGTAGCACGAACGCAATCGATTTGACCCGTTTTACCCACGGATTCATCGGAAGAGCCATATTCTTACGTCCACCGAGCACCTCGGGTACATCGTAGTATTTCGACAGCACGGTCCGGGACAGTTTTCGGCGTCGCAACCAATTAGTGACGGCGACACAGAAAAGATTCACGTGAGCGATATGCTCGGCGGAATTGCGGCCGTGGACTGGGACGCCGACGGACGCAAGGATATTGTGGCTGGTACCTTAGTTCCGTCTCCGACTGGTTGCGTTTTTCTTTTGCGGAACGTCAGTGAAGGTGGCAAGTTGCAATTTAGCAAGCCGACACCGATTCTCAGCGGTGGCCAGCCAATTACTGTTCCGGGGCAACATGCGATGCCAGTTGTAGTCGACTGGAACCGCGACGGGGTCTTTGATTTGCTCATCGGTTGCGATGACGGTAGTGTCGTGGCGTACTACAACGTCGGAGACGCGATGGCTCCAAATTCGAATCGCCACAGACGCTCATTGAGGAGGTGCCAGAAGGCCGAATACTTGGCACATCCTTGCATATCTGTGCTGCCGATTGGAATGGAGATGGAGCCCTTGACTTGTTAATCGGCGACAGCGGTGATCAGTTCGGAAAAGTTCTTGACGCGGACGAACAACAATCCCGAGAACAAGCGGCTGATAACCAGGCGGCGGCGTTGAAATCGTGGGCTCGTTATTACCGACTCTTCAACAAGCCGAGCGAAACGAATCACGAGACCAGCAAGCGGCCAAACGCCGATTCAGTGCGAGCAGCCATGATGCGCGCGAACCAAGAGCAAAGTCGGTATTACCGCGAACAAAAGGCAATTTATGACGGCGATCAATTTCACGGTCGTGTCTGGGTCTACTTACGTCAGTAGTACTCGGCGTCGCGAAGTACCTGCCGATTTGTCGCGGTAATCAGCTTGTCCCCTTTCTTACGTCTACACCCGCTTTTAGTTGAAGAAAGTATCTGACCTCGATGGCCGTTCCGACGCGCGTCCGTCGACATTGTACCCGAGCAGCGAGAGCCCTTTAGCGACAGCCACAAAGATGGCTGGAACAAGGAGAAAGGTCGTAAATATAACTCCCGCCCAAATCTCTGATCTGTCAAAAGGTACCCAAACAATACCGTTCGCCATTGAGATTGGTCCAAATGCTACGATTACAGCGGCAGCAATTGTCAGCGCCAATCCAGCGATCATCGCTACGCTAACGTGTGCCAGAAGGAGAAACACTCCAAGTTTGCCCGTAGACACTTTACGGAAAATTGCGGCCGTTCCCAGTGCAAATGCAAACGTTCCGCCTGGAAGAAACAACAGCGAATTATGGAACTTGATCGCACAGTCGACAGCGGGCGAAACTGACGCAGTCGATACATCAAGTCCGGGATATTCACCTACCGCAAACATCAAAACTGAGAAGATACATAAATGGCAGCACAAAATCAGACAACACCAGCGTGCGATTCGCCAAAACATCATTCTCTAACCGATCAGGAATTTGCGGGACTCTCGAGAGTTTGCACAGGCTCCATTGAATGCGTCTGGATGACGCAGTGAGCCTGATTATGACGGTCCGCCAGCGCCATGGACCGCCCTACCCTGTATAGCGTTTGATGAACCCCGTCGGTGGAATTTTACACCCCGCCCCGAGCACCATCCAGTGTCGCCTAGGAATGGATTATCGCATAGTGACGGAATCTTCCGTGGCCTTCCACTGGGTTGGTTGCAGGTTGCAGTCCAACGAACTTCGATTCGACCTACTTGCCGTATCGCGATAGAGGCCGTCTGGTGACTTGATCGCCTCAATGGCCGTCGAATACAAGAACGGCATTTAGGCCAACGCACCCCGTCTGCGCCGGGAGTACTTGCACTGTGTCATCTTGGGGACGGCGCGCCGTTACGCACACTATAGATCAGCATTCTCAAATCGACCGAGTTTACTATTCCCGTTCGAGATTTCCCGCAAGCGAAATCCTGCTAGACCCTGCCAATCGGCCGGTCATTGATCGTTTGGGAATGAAATTTGCTCCGGTGGGCGCTCCAGATTGCCATTGACCGGCGGAGCCAGACGATCAAGCAGAGCCTCGCGTGCGGTCTGAGTTTTCGTTCCCTGACCGGTTCTTTTCATTGCGCTGGGAGAACTCACGATGTCGAACTCAACTCTTGCAAATTGCAAACGACAACTGGAAGCAAAATTGTTGGAACTGACTGACCGAGCGGAGCGAATTGAAAATCGGCTGAGTGATCCGGGGGGGCCAGACTGGAAAGAAAACGCAGCATTACATACCAATGACGAAGTCCTCAGCGCGCTCAGTGACCTTACAGAGCATGACATTCACGAAATCAAACTGGCTTTGAGTCGAATCGACGCTGGCACCTACGGAACCTGTGTTGACTGCAGCCGCCCGATTACTCAGGCAAGACTCAGTGCCTTGCCATTTACGACGCAATGCGTCGATTGTGCTCAGCGCCATTGAGAAGGACAGCATGAATATCCTCTCCCTAAGGGTGCAAGACCGCGCATAGTAGTATCGAGCAACCATCAACCAGGGTGTAGGTAGCTCGCACGCCCATCGTCTCGCTAGCGATACGCGCGAGCGAGCATGATGGTGAGTGAGCCCCCTCAATCAATTGGAACACCAGTGGTCTGGGGACGAGATGGGGCCGCATGCGCAGCGTCCAAACATCCACGTGAGCCGCAGTCCGATCCAATAACTTTCGATCGATGTGTTTGCGAGGTTGCCGAGCTGCTGGTTGTCGCGAAACATACCGCCAGTCACCATGTCTAAATCAACGACGGGAATCCGATCGACGACCTCTAGACCAAACGATATCCGGTGTTGACTGGTGACCGCCAACAGTCCCTGTGAATAGCGAACGACAGCCAAATCGCCTGGCTGAATCACACCACCTAGATTGGTACCCGGCATATCATCGATTGGATTTTGCGCCCAAACGTAACCTCCACGAAGACGAAAGCGTCCCTGCGTGTATTGGGCACCGAATTGGATACCTCATTGGTTGTTGTAAAGCGAGCTGTATAGATCCGCTTCATCCCATAGTTTATAGATCAGGTCAGAATCCAGTAGCAGCGGGCCATTCATTAGAGACGAATTCGCAACGCCAAAGCCGATGTCTTGTGGTAGGTCCATTGATATATCGCAAGTTGTCGTCAGCAGAGGTGAATCCGAAGCAAGACGCGATCACGATGCAAATGAAACTACGTCGCATGATTTATAATTCCGGCTATGAGCGTTCGAGAACTAGAAAGTCATGCGACTTCTCTACCGACTGAGCTACAGCCGCGAACCGAAACAAATCTCAAAAACAAGCGGTGTTTGCCATACGTGCGACGGTTGCATTGCGCCTGGAAAACGTACCCACACCGCTTCCAGCCCCACCCACATATCTTCCGTGTGACCCAAACGTTATGAGAATATAGTCCTTCCGGGACCGCAAAATGGAGGGTCGTTGGTTGAAATTTCTGGAGATGGCCAAGGAACTGGAGGCTAGCTCAGGCCCGCCAAAGACTGCACGTCGAAAATTGATTTTTTCTGGAGAACCTGCAAGTCACCGAGTTCAAGACCCGGATCAAAGAAAACCGACCGAAAAGACGTCCTGATACCGTCTGAATCGTACATCGCTCGTTGAAATGCCTGGGAAAAATTCGTAACCAACAGGACACCCCCAATCGGAAGGTGCGAAAAAATGCGAAGTTCCAGCTGAAACAATAACCGATCATCGAAAAACGGAACGTGATAGTAGACGAGGTCAAATTCGCCGTAGTCAAATTCCAGGGCATTGGCCTCCAGGAAAGTACAGTCGAGAAAAATCTGGCGGGCAAGCGTTACATACTCACTTTTCAAATCGAAACCCGTTGCATGCATACCATGTTGCCTGGCGATTTCACATTTTGTGCCAAGACCGCAGCCAACTTCCAAAAAGCGGATATCGTGAACCGGCTTCGGTATTAGATTGGAACAGACCAGCGCCGCTTCTTCGAATAATCGGTGCGAGGAGCGAACGTAGGGATAACCATATTGGGTTTCTCCCTCGTGTTCGAACGGAACTCTGCCTGCGCCGTAAAGATCGTTTTCCGCCAGGACAAAGTCCTCAAGTTGACGGATAACTTCGCCAAAATTACTCATGGTAACACGCCTATTCTTTCGTTTGATTTAACAACGGCGTCCGTAGCCACGTGATCGGACAATGTCTTGCGGAAGCGGCTTCACCAGGGGACCGTACATCTCCGGGCGGTGGTTTATAAAAAGATCGATACAGTGCCGACCCGGCATGCGAACTCGTTGTTTATTTAGCAGTCGGCGGACATCCAGATCGGCGTATATTAATGTTTCCTCGTCCGCCCCGGCTAATTCCACCCTGGCTACTTCCACCCTGGCCACCCTGTGATCGAAATTGGCCGACTTGTTGCCTAAGTGAATATCGATCTGTGCTCCCGCAATGCGGAATATCTCGGTAATCTTGGCAACTTCACATGCTGCTAAACTGGCCCGCAGGAAGTCTCGTCGAGGCAGGGTCGCCATCTTCCGTCTTTCCGATGGGCAGGAGAATTGACTTAGGTGCAACGGTCAGCACATCGGTACGATCCCAAGTGCGCGACCGGTCGTGATCCTAAGTCGATCGCATCCCTCGGTCAAGCAAGTCTCGTCGGAGAGCCGGACCCTAGTTACCCCATCGATTCGCCTCTATAAAGGCGAAAGAAATGCCAGGCGCCAGGCAATCCAACGTCGTAACCGGTCGAACTGGAAATTAAATTATGTTTCCGTCTGAAGCTGCGAGGGAGAATCACGTAGTTCCTAGGGTGGGCTTGAACTTAGGTTGCACGGTCGTTCGCTCAGCCGCTACGCATTCGTATCTACGATTTTTATACCGTGACGGTTTGGTATAACACGCTTTATCGCCACACCGTGGGGAATGAGTAAAAGGAGGGGTTCGAATCGATCGGTAGGCGTAGGCGCACGGCAGTCGCTCTTTCCGGTTTGCACATGTGTCAAAGTCTCGATCGAGTCGCTCACGTGCGGTCACTTCTCCGGTCTTCAGCCCGGCCGGGTAGCAGAATTTCCGCGAAGGTATCCGTGCGCCGAACGTGAACGAAGTCGCCACAATCAGGCCCTGAAGGTAACTTCACGGGGCATGGGTATCGGGCTTCGTCGAGAAGCGCAGGATCGAGATCGACTGTCAGCAGTTTCTCTCCATGGTCAGTGCGGTCCGCTTCTGCTATTAGCCGGCCCATGGGATTGATGGCGAACGCATAGCCGGTCCAGTGATGCAAGCTGCCTCGGGGAGCCCACTCCAACACACCCTCTTGGCCCTCGGGATTCGCCAAGGCGTTCCCTTCCACATCTCGCACTTCACCTCCATGGTTCACACCCACGACAAACATTCGGTTGTCGTAAGCCCTCGATGGAATAAACGGCATGTGCTCGTCCTGCCAATCGCCCACCTGCGCCGCCTGGTTTTTCCAATTGCGCCGTCCGTTCGCAAAAGACATTAACAAAAGGTCGGCGCCCTTCACGGCCAGGATGCGGGCAGCTTCGGGAAACTCTGAGTCGTAGCAAATGGTCGTGCCCATCTTCCAGCCACCGATGTCGATCACGTTCCAGTCGGAAGCAAGGTCGTAGACTTTGTCGAATCCACAGAGGTGGATCTTATGCTGAGCACCGAGATACCCTGACGGGCCAATGAAGACCTGACTGTTGAATACCCTTTCGCCCTGCCGCAGGGACATGCCTAGCGAAACGACGAGACCCAGTCGCTGAGCGTACTGATGGATGGCCTGGCAACTCGGTCCATCCGCCGGTTCAGCCAGCCTGCGCACGACTTCTGGTACGCTGCAGTAGCCTTGCAGCGCGGTTTCCGGAAAGCACACCAATTTTGCACCTTGTGCTCCGGCCCGCTCGATCCAGTCGAGAATATTGGCGAGGTTTTTCGCGACGTCGCCGAACTCGGCGCGGATTGGAACCAAACCAACCCGGAGCGGTTGCAGCGTGCTTGCCTTACTCATCTTTGACTCTCCTCACCCCCTCGCGGAAATGAACATGTGTCGATGTTCGAGAACTTGACGGCCGACCGAGGCACCTGTTCGCAAAATCAGCGAGGAGTAATCCATCGATTCTAACTCGAGTCAGGCCGAACATCACACCTGTTGGCCTTTACCCATGAGCGTGTCGAACAATGGGCAGACTTCGAAGATACGGCACCCGTCTTTGTCGGTGCGTGATCAATGTGAAGTCTCCCAGGTTAAAAGGATACCGACTTCTCACGGGGTCACCAGTATGAAGAGTCGCTTGGCTTGCACCCCCTACCACCCCAGTCCATACTGGGGTGAACACTCAGGGTCCGTTGCGCACTGCCCACGTCAACGGAACGTCTTGGGAGCAGCATCGTCGCGTCAACTCCGCCGAAAGTGAAACAACAATGAATCGATCCCAGATAGTCTGGCAAGTGGCCGCCATTTGCCTATCCGTGGCGCTACAATCGGGGACATTCGCCAGCACAACGGTGTTTCTTGACTTCACCGGCGACTAGGGGGCCAATTTGGATTTGGCCGACGATGTCATCCGCAACAACATCGATCCCAATTACTTGTGGGGCGATTTCACACAAAACGAAAAGAATCAAATCTTCGAACGGACCTTCGTTGAAATTCGGCGAGTTTGGGAGGGGTATGACATCGGTTTTGCTTTTTCAGATCCGGGCGGGAACCGGGATAGGGTCGATTTCGCAGCCTTGGGCGGTCAGGACGGCTTGGGCCCCTACGGCAGCACGAATTCTAATTATATTGGCAACTACGGCCCGAACTCCGTCGCCAATGTATTTTTGGGCAACTTCTGGTCGATCCTCAACGGGTTGCCCGTGAACGCGACGCAGCAACAGCGGATCAACGCCGTTGCTGTCGAGATGGGACGAGTGGCTTCACATGAATTGGGTCACATCTACGGTCTCAATCACTGGCACATGTACGGCCAGCCCTCGATAACTCCCGCTAACTACGCGTCAACCGGTTCCGCCCAAAAGGGCTCGTTAATGGCAACGATTGGTCCGGTGATTGGTGTGGGCAAAAACCTGAACCCTCTTGAGCGAGCCATACTCGACATCTCCGGCGGGTCGAGATTCGGGGGTGATTCGCTGGTGAGTCAACCCGTCTTGGAAACATTCGAAAACAGCGACGCCGGCGGTACGCCCTCCACGGCAGCGCCCCTGCTCTTCTCAGAAGGCGAAAGTTCTGGCCTGAGGGTAGCTTTTCATACCGGCGAGCTTCACGACTCTGCCAACGACGTCGACGTTTACCAGTTCACAACGATCTCGCCCGGTGCGTTGACCGTTAACGTGCTCAGCGGCGCATCCTCGGACGAGCAAATTTATTTGCGGAGTTTCAACCCCAACCTTCGCCTCATCGGCCCCGACGGTGTGAACGTGATGGCGGAGTTTGACGATACCTACTACTTTGCGGACGTCTTCAACCAGACCAGCTATACCGAAAACGGCCAAACGTTTCCTATCGCGCGGCAGACCGACCTGCCATTCATGGTCAACTGGCCTTTGACAGAGCCCGGGACGTACTACCTCGAAGTCTCACCAGTCGCCGACAATGACCTTGGCGATCTTTACCAGATCCTTTCCACCTTTGATGGAATGATTAGCAATCCTTTAACAATCATGCTCCCGGGCGATTACAACGGCGACGGCGTCGTCGACGCCGCGGATTTCACCGCTTGGCGCGACATACTGGGCGCACCTTCCGGTACACTTCCCAATAACATCAATGGCGGACCGATCCGAGAGGCGCAGTATGACACCTGGAAAGCTCATTTCGGAGATGCTCTTTTCGGCGGTTCCTTCTTGACAACCGCAGTACCCGAGCCGCCGACGATGGTGCTACAAGTGTTGGCGTCGGTCGGTTTGTGTTTGGTGCGCGATCGAGCCAAGTACCGGAACAGAAAGACGGGGGCCATTTGCGAACGTTCTTCCCTTGACGGATGAGTGCTCCTTGGCAAATCGGCGAGATTCAAATTTCGTATCGCCACCGATGACCTGGACGTGAACGATTGCGGGCCGCAGGGCCTTACGCGGTTACCATTGAGCTTGTGACGGAGAACTTCACTACATGCGTATCCTGCAACTGACGGACCTCCATGTTTTTGCCGAGCCCGGCATGCGGCTCAAGGGAATTCCTACGCGAGAATCTCTCAGCGAGGTCGTGCAGCATGTGCACGACACGCAGGATCGTTTCGATCATGTTGTGGTCACGGGCGACCACACACATGACGAATCGAGAGCGGCAGTTCTGGCCGTCCGAGACCTCGTGATGCCTTGGCTCGATCGTTTGCACGTTGTGCCCGGCAATCATGATGATCGTGGGGTGCTGCGAGAACTCCTTGTGGGTCAAGGGAGCGACGAAGGACCAGCCCTACATTTTTCGTTTGATGGCGATGGATGGCGTTGCATTGGGCTCGACACACAGTCGCCCGGCGAGGTGGCAGGTCAGTTGTGCGAAGGCGAATTGGAGTGGCTGGATGAGCAAGTCGCTTCCGCCGAGGGGCTTCGCGTGGCGCTGTTTATGCATCACCCGATCGTCCCTGTGGGGAGTCTTTGGATGGACAGAATCCGGCTTCAAGATGCCGAGCCTTTGCTCGATCGCATTCGCTCAAACCCAACGATTCAACTCGTCTGTTGCGGGCATGTACATCGCGAATTCGACGTTCCTCTTGCCCCTCATGTTCGTATGGTGACGACGCCGTCCACGGGCCTGCAGTTCCGCCCTGAAGGGGATCAAGCTACCTTCGAAGCGGCCCCAGCCGGCTATCGTATCCTTGAACTATCTCCACGGGGACTGGAGACTCGCGTGGTTCGACTTCCGACATTCTCGTATGTACCCGAATCGTGACAATCGGTTTTCGTCTCGGCGGCGGGTCGATCTGGCAAGCACGCCGACCCCAACGGTGGCAAGCAGTATCCCAGATTTCGGTTCCGGAACCGACATGGCGGCATTTGTCCCGGAACTCGTGTTGAAGTTGTCACGCCATACGACAAATTGCGGATCGCCAATCGGCGACGCTGTGATACCAGCCCAAGGATCGACGGGGAGCGTCCCAACCGGTTGTCCCACGTTACGGGCCCACCCGGTAAAGTCGGCCGCGTCGACGTGGCCATCTTGGTTGTAGTCGCCACCATCGAACGGTGTAAGGATATAGGCGACTTCGAGCGTTTCCCAGTCCAAACCATTGGCCGCGAAACCCCCGAGGCTCGCGTTCACCTCCACTTCCACGAGATGTCTTGGGACCAGCGTGACGTAGGCGATTCCGGAATCGAGTCCGCTGAGGGTGGATGGTCCTGTGCCGCCGAATGCTGGATTGCGACGGAAGCCCTGCGCAAGCAGGGGCGTTTGGAAGGCACTCCCGAACGTGCCAATATCGAGCTGTCCGTTTGCCAGATACACATCAATGAGGTTCACGAGCATCAGGGAAAAAGACAGGGACAGTCATCTTGGAAAAAGACAGGGACAGTCATCTTGAAAAAGACAGGGACAGTCATCTTTAGAAAGCGGACAGTCATTTTTGGGGTTTCTAGCGGGAGACCTAAAGGGGGCTCTTTTGTAGCTGGCGATCTGGGGAGTTCAGCGGACGCGAATCGCTAAATCACGAAAAAAACAGCGGAAAATCGACCTGAGTGCGCGCACGCCGAGCGCAGAAGGTGCTTTATGGCACTTCAAGATTGGTAGAAAAGGCAGCTTAGTAAAACGAGGCTGACTGCTATTCCGGCAGCTCTTGCGAACTTGTCGCCTGCTCCACAAAGCAAGTTCGGCAAGCTCTAGTCCCCTTCACGTACTTCCGCTTCAAGCGACGGGCAATCGTCTCCATTTGGCTTGGCATTGCAACGAAATTGTGGAACATTTCCGCATAGCGGTCGATCGTGTCCAACCAATACTTGGGATCGATTCCAAGGCTCTGAAGTAAGTCCTCTATGCGCTCCGGGACCGTTACCTCCTGCTCCCTTTGACCGAGGCGTCGACGCGTACCAATATGTTCGGCCGTCCAGTCAGTGATCTCTTGATACTCGGACCAACGCAACGGAAGGGTCCCCTTTTCGGAACAACGGGGCGACGGCAGAACGTTCGCTTGGGCCACGAGCCGCTGCACACCCTCTTCACCTTCGGTCATTTCCGCAACTTGATCGTAGGCGATTGCCCGTTCATCCAGGAACAGCGGCGAAAGCCAATTTGCCTCACCCCGAAACCTGCGTGAATAGGACGAGTACGGATGCTCCTGAAGCGTGTCGCCGAGTCCCGCTCGGAACGGATTGAGAGCAATATACACGCTGCAAAGGAGCAGGCCCCCGTCGCAATCAATCCTCCTGCAACGAAATCGCTCCGCCACAAAATGCCCTTTCTTCTTATCCCGCCGATTGAATTCCTTCGCAATCGGCTCCAACAGGCACTTTTGAAAATGGGAAAGACTACTTAGCTCACGACGTGCGTGTGCCATCAATTCCTTGTCCGCCGCAGCTTGGTCGATGTCCTGCTCAGTAAGGACGTGGTTTTTCTCCTTGGATGGCACTTCCGACGGATGGAGTTTGAACCAACGTCGTGCCACTTCACGGTCCGACCACGCCGATACGACGTCGGGTCGGTTTCGCAACAGCGTATGGATGTGATTCGATAACAACGCAAAGTCAAGAACGTCGATTGCAAATAGCCCCGCCAGGTACGCCAGGCGAAACTCGCAGAAATCCCACCTACCCGCGTTTTCTCGGTCGGCTTTTTCGTCACTTTCCAATAAGAACAGTTGCCGGACGCAACGTGTCATGCAGTGATAAATCCCCACAACGTGCGGATCGAAAGTGTCTTTTCGCGGCGTTGCCATAGTTTATTCCTTTCGCCATTATCAAGCCGATTCTCAGCGATTTGTCGTAACCGGACTCGCGCTGGACGACCAGCGCGATGAAATAGCTCCGGTGACGACTCCGTCGGGTGAAACGGGACAATGCCACACGGACCGCCCGTTCCCTCAATCTCTGAGACGCAGGGCCAAGCGAAAAGCGAACAGAGAAATTCCTGAAAAATTGGGAATACTTCTGTTCGAGCGTTTCAAGAGTGGTTAGTTGATCGTCGGCGAGTGACGACGAGGCCGGCGATCGTTGGGAGTGGTAGGTCGATTGATGGCCAAATCGGCAATCGGGGAATATCCTGCGTTGTTCCCGGTCGTCACGATTGCTGTCTGGAGTCGTTGGCTGTCGACGGAAAAGTTACGCCGGCGGGGGCAAATCCCGGGGAGGTGTTGGGGGTGGGATTAAGCCATTGTGGGGCAATTGATTGCTGCATGTCGAAACATGGAATTCGGACTCGCTGCGCAACGTGTTGAGATATTGGCGATTAGATTGACGTAGTGACGTCGTCAGTGACGCAATCACCTTCTTGGGCTTCGTGGTCGTGCGGACAAGATAATGTCTTACTACGTCAATTCAGGTTGGGTGCCAACCAGCGTTCGGCCTCGGGCAATGAGATCCCTTTGCGTGCGGCATAGTTTTCAACTTGGTCCCGACCGATAGGACCCACGGCAAAGTATCTGGCGTTGGGGTGTGCGAAATAGAGTCCGCTCACGCTCGCGGCTGGCCACATGGCATAATTCTCGGTGAGCGTAATTCCGGCATGCGTATCCGGTGACAAGAGATCGAAAAGAATACGCTTCTCGGTATGGTCAGGGCATGCTGGATAGCCGTGTGCCGGACGTATGCCTCGATACGATTCTTCAATGAGTTGTTCTGTCGTGAATTGTTCTTCACACCCATATCCCCAATCACGTCGAGCCTGCGCATGGAGCCATTCCGCCATCGCTTCGGCGAACCGATCCGCGATTGCCTTGACCAAAATAGCTGAGTAGTCGTCATGGTCTTTTTCGTACGCATCGACTAGCGAGTCGATGCCAATTCCAGTCGTTACGGCAAACGCCCCGAGAAAGTCTGCTCGTTCGCTGGACATCGGCGCGATAAAATCCGCCAAGCTGCAGTATTCGGTTTGGCCTTGCCGCTGCCACTGTTGCCGTAACATGTGGAAACGTGCTTGTTCGTGATTGCGGTTCTCATCGGAGTAGACGACGATATCGTCGCCATCACTGGCGGCAGGCCAAAAGCCGTACACTCCGCGAGCTTTGATTGTCGCCTGGTCCTGCATTTGCTTGATCATGGACTGAGCATCGTCGTACAAGCGTCGTGCTTCTTTACCCACAATCGCGTCGTCGAATATCCGAGGAAATTTCCCTTTTAATTCCCATGCCATGAAAAAGGGTGACCAGTCGATGTAGGGGACGAGTTCTTTCAACGGTACATCTGGTAATTCCCTTATTCCAAGGAAAGACGGCCGGTCAATGCGCACCCGCGACCAATCGGTAGCAAGTCGCTGCGCATAGGCGTCGCGATAGGATACCAATGTTGCAGACTTCTTCTGGTAAGACGCGACGAGTTCCGCCTGGAGTTGCCGATTTTCGCTGAGATAGACCTCGTGTGCGTCTTTATCCTTCGTTAATAACCGTTCTACGACTCCGACGCTCCGTGATGCATCGTAGACATGGACGGTCGGTGCATTGTAATGAGGCGCAATTTTCACAGCTGTATGCTTGGCGCTCGTGGTGGCTCCGCCAATCAAGAGTGGGACCTGCATACCGCGGCGTTGCATTTCCTTGGCAACATGCACCATTTCATCGAGACTGGGAGTGATGAGCCCAGAGAGTCCAACAATATCCGCTTGTTTCTCCAACGCGACGTCCAGAATTCGATTGGCTGGAGTCATGACCCCCAGGTCGATTATTTCATAATTGTTGCACCCCAGCACAACCCCGACAATGTTCTTTCCAATATCGTGAACGTCGCCTTTGACAGTCGCCAGGACGATGCGACCACGAGCTGTTTGAGCTTGCTGCCCTAAGGCGAGCTTTTCCTGTTCCATGAAGGGTTCCAGGTAGGCCACAGCCTTCTTCATCACCCGCGCCGACTTGACGACTTGAGGCAGGAACATTTTTCCCGCTCCGAAAAGGTCGCCTACGATACTCATCCCTTGCATCAGCGGTCCTTCGATAATTTCCAGGCAAGTGGCGTATGTTTGTCGTGCTTCTTCGGCATCTTCGTCAATATATTTGACGACCCCCTTGAGCAGGGCGTGGCATAATCGTTCCTGGACTGAGCCACTGCGCCAAGCTTCGTCTTCTATTGCGGCCGTCCGAGTGTCTGCGCGGAGGCTGCCAGCATGTTCGATAAGCCGCTCGGTAGCGTCCGGCCGACGATTGAGCAGGACGTCTTCGACTCGTTCCAGTAATGTCGGCTCAATTTGTTCGTAGACTTCTAGTTGGCCAGGATTGACGATGCCCATATCCATCCCCGCTTGGATGGCGTGGTACAAAAACGCTGCGTGCATGGCCTCGCGCACGCGATCATTGCCGCGAAAAGAGAAAGAGATATTGCTCACACCACCCGAGATTTTTGTGCCGGGACAGGCTAGTTTGATTTCTCGGACGGCGTCAATAAAGTGACGCGCGTAGTCGTTATGTTCCTCCATTCCCGTTGCGACCGTGAGAATATTGGGATCGAAAATAATGTCTTCCGGCGGGAATCCGACGTGTTCGGTCAGTAGCTTGAAGGCGCGCTGGCAAATCGCCACCTTATGGTCAACGGTGGTCGCTTGGCCCGTTTCGTCAAATGCCATGACGACGACGGCCGCGCCGTAGCGACGAACTTCCTTGGCCAATCGCAAGAACTCGGACTCACCTTCCTTGAGGCTAATTGAATTGACGATCGACTTGCCTTGAACGGCTTGAAGTCCAGCCTCGAGAACTGACCATTTGGAACTGTCAATCATGACCGGAACTTGGGCTACGTCGGCTTCTCCCGCGATAAGGCGCAGGTACTTTGTCATTTCGGCTTCGCTATCGAGCATTCCTTCGTCGACGTTGATATCAATGATGTTGGCACCTCCAACGACCTGTTGTCGGGCAATATCGAGGGCCTCTTCGTAGTTGCCTTCGCGAATCAGGCGGGCAAACTTGCGGGAACCGGTGACGTTCGTCCGTTCGCCGATCATGACGAAATTTGCATCGGGGCGAATCGTATAAGGGTGCGTGCCGCTAAGGCGGGTCCAGTGTTCGACGGTTGGTATCTGGCGCGGGGGAATGCCTTGTACAGCGGCTGCCATCGCTTCGATATGTGCCGGGGTCGTGCCGCAGCATCCACCGACAATATTAACCCAGCCACTGCGCGCGAATTCAGCGATCAGGCCCGCCATTTCTTCCGGGCCAAGATCGAATTGCCCCATTTCATTCGGTAGCCCCGCGTTGGGATGGCAGCTAACCGGAACGGTAGCTACCCGTGATAGCTCTTCTAGGTGAGGACGCATCGCGCGCGGACCTAAGGCGCAATTCATGCCGACCGAAAAAAGTGGGAAATGGGAGATGGAGTTCCAAAATGCTTCGACCAGTTGCCCTGAGACAAACGTAGCGCCACCTTCCATGAATGCACCGGATGCCATCACCGGCACGGAGGTGCCCGCTGCTTCGGTGTACCTTGCGATGGCATACAGGCAGGCCTTCAGATTAAGGGTATCAATCACCGTTTCCGGCATGAGGATGTCGACACCGGCCTCTACCAAGGCCTTAATTTGAGCGTAATACGATTCTTCCATTTCGCGAAACGTGACATCGCGATGCGCCGGGTCGTCAACGCGGGTGGAGATGGCCGTTTGTTTGGTCGTGGGGCCGATCGAGCCCGCAACGAACCGGGGGCGATCGTGAAACATATTGGCAGCCTTACGTGCACAGGCTACCGCCGCGAAATTGACTTCTGCCACAAGACTAGCGGGTAGGTCGAACTCCAACGCACCGATCGGACTGGCACCAAACGTATTGGTAGTGATAATATCCGCGCCCGCGGCGAGATAACACCGGTGGATTTCGGTTACGGCATCGGGTTGAGTGAGACAAAGTACATCGGCGAAGTTCTTCAGATCCTTGTCAGGTCGGTGGTCACGGAAGCGATCGCCGCGAATATCCGATTCTTGGAGACCAAGGGCCTGGACCATTGTGCCCATAGCGCCGTCGAGAATCAAGATTCGGCTGGCCAATTGCTGAGCAAGGGTTGTAGCGGACGGGATGTTTTGGGCCATGGACAGATGCTAGGGCTTGTAGAAAGGAGAGGAATTGAGGGGCAATGGGTGCCAATCGTCGATCGGGATCCGCCGACGAAAGCACGAGTATAGCTGAATGCGGCTCTGACTGCGAATAGTTGCCCCGCAGCGGCACATATGCACCGCTCTGGGGTCGCCGCATAATCGCTATTTTTTGCCTGATGCTCAAGATCGGCACGTTGGGAGCCGATTCACTCTTCGGGTCACTCGTTGGATGGCGAGCCCGTCAGATGGCATGGTACCGAAGGAGCGAAAAGAATGCCGGATAACTCGTTACATCACGGACGTAAGCCGGACGCAATTTCGCATCGTAGCTTGCTATCATTGCCGGACGTTTCTCCCGCCAGCATGGTTGCCAGACAAAAAGCGGCCTTTGCCGAAATGCTGGAAGCCCGTTCGCAGGCGAGCTTAAGGGACGAATTGGGGACGCCCTCGTCACGTGCCACCTTGGAAAAGCAAAAATCCGTACAGATGGTACGGATTTTGCCAACGGATGGTCATCTGAGCGAGGAGACCGAAACGCACAACACGGTTGGTGTGGCTGCGCCCGCATGTGACGAACGAGTGGAAACTGTCGGCGAAGCCATTTCCGGGAATTCGGCAGCAAACCATTCTTCAACCTCCGCCGATGCCGAAGTCACGATTTCACCCGCGATCCGTTTCGGTACGCTGCCCACTCGGCTAAAAAGGACAGGGGTCATCGCGGTGACTCTTCTCGCTTTGTGGTTTGTTGTCGTATCCATGCGAAAGGCGAATGTAGAAGTACCGGAGAATTCCGTGGCGGACGCAAACACGCCAGCGCGGAAGTCCGTAGGTGCGCCACCTAGTTCCGCCCCAGCGACAACGGAACAGCCGATCGCACCTGTTGCGCAGTCGGATGCGACTAAGGCGGCGACCGCCACTGAAGTGCACCCTGCCCTGCCGTCCATGGAACCTCCGCCCACGCTCGAAGTTACTGAATCGTCGCCAGTCGCAACGAGCCCTGTTGTCACAAGCAATCCGGCCGCGGCGAATTCGTTCGTACCAGCATTACCTCCTACTGCTGTTACTGCGTCTAATCCCACGGACGGCGGAATGTCTCTGGGACAATCGGGCTCCGTACCGACGACTACGAGTTATCCTGAGACCGCGTATCCAGCATTGCCGGTAGCACCGCCCGCACAAGCTGCTTTACCTGATCCGCGGCAGTCAGCCGTTAGTTCCGGAAGCCCTGTTACCGCTGCAGCCCTGAGTTCCACCGGATACCCACAGACAAGTCCCGACACGTATCTGTATCCGGCAGAGATGCCGTACTTGCAGTTAAATCCGCAGCAGCCTCATGGTGCAGGATCTGCATCATTGTATCCGCAAACCAATGCTCAACCCTCGAACAGTGTTCCTGCCACGCAGTTGCAGGGGCAGATAGGGCGCGTCCCCACGGGAACCATCCGATGACAAACATTGACAGGGCACTCATTCGCGCGTTCCATGGCGGGTCGTCCCATAGCGCTGTTCCGAGTTTGCTGCGAGCCCAGCCCGTGGCGGAACGCGTGGTGAAGTTTCCGAGGATATCGGCGACTCCCGTTGAGTCGGACACTGCTACGGACGAGGAGAGATCGCACGTTCCAGCGCAATCGCAGTACGGCGCGGCTGCTCACGACAATTCCGTCCTGCACGAGGAACTGATCTCGCACCGCGAGATCGTTACGCCGGAAAACTTGGTCGCACCCGAAAGGGACAGCAGTTACGGCTGGGAAGTCGACCGACTGGCGTGGCCCGCGGTGGTGAAAGACCTTCTGCAAACTGCGGCAGATGCCGTGGAGCAATTTGTTTATTTTCTACGCGAGAACCCAGGCCGGCGTCATGTGGTGGCGGTTACCAGTTGCCACCATGGGGAGGGACGGACCACGACGGCCTGTGTACTAGCGCGCCAGGCGGCTCAATTGGGGATTCATGTCGCGTTGGTGGATGCCGACCGTGCGAACCCCGGCCTCGCGACAGCCTTGGGCCTGCTCGCCCCTAGCGGATGGACGGAATCACCGGAGGATCTGGCACGAGTTTCCATCCATGCCCTGGAAGAACAGCTAACGGTAGTTCCGCTCTCGCACGCAGTGGAGGCTCAGAATTGGCAGCCGACGCGATTGATGCGAGCAGCACGACGAGATTTTGAGCTGGTCGTCGTCGATGCACCGCTTGTAACGGAAGTGGAGAGTGCCGAGTGGTCGGAACCCCATGACCCTTCACTATGTTGGATTGTTGTTCGCGATCCACGCGTTACCAGCGATGCGGAAGTAACACACGCACAAAGTCAAATGCGTGCGGCCGGATTGGCCGTATTGGGCGTGGCAAGAAATTTCGCCGCGTAGATTTCGTCAAACAATTCACAGCGAAAGGGTTTCGAATGTACGAATCGCATTGGAGCTTGACCTGCAAACCATTTGAGAGCACGTTTCACGAGTCCCTGTATTATCCCAGTGAATCTCATCAAGGGGCATTGTTAAAACTGCGGTACGTGATCGAGCAGCAACGTGGAGCAGCTTTGTTGTCCGGCGCTGCTGGGCTTGGCAAGACGCTGCTGTTGGGAGATCTCTTGCGACGACTACCCACAGAATACCAGCCGCAGGTGAGTGTGGTCTATCCGCGTCTGCCAGCCCCCGAATTGCTGGCGTTGGTATGCGCAGAAATTACCCGGCAATCGAGTGTGGACGAGTTGCCACCCCATGAACGACTTCTGCGACTCACTGCGTTCCTGGCGCAAAATACGGAAGAGGGTAAACACGCTATCTTGGTGCTTGACGAAGCTCACTTGCTTGACTCACGCGAACATCTGGAAATGGTTCGATTGTTGTTAAACTTGGGGCGAAACGGGAGCCCACACCTGACGATTGTGTTGGCCGGTCAACCGTCACTGCTGACACTTGTCGAGCGGATGCCGGCACTCGAAGAGCGTCTGGCAGTAAAATGTCTGCTGCGATCTTTGTCGGCCGATGAGACTGCGGGGTACGTTCAACATCGATTGCGGGCCGCGAGAGCAAGGCAGCCCATTTTTACCGATGCGGCACTGGACACAGTATTTGAAATATCGCAAGGTACGCCGCGACGAATTAATCGTATCTGTGACTTGAGTATGTTGATCGCTTACGCAGATGAGCGTCAAGAAATCGACGCTGAACATGTGGCTGCGGTAGCGGATGAACTCATTGTCGTTTCTCCGGAATGATCTTGGTTCCGTGCAATTTGTACGGTGGCGCGAGTTCCTCTTCGTGCTGGGCCTGACGGTTCTATCGCTATGGCTGCGGTGGAATGCCGCCCGCCAAAGCCTCTGGTTGGACGAATTGCACACGGCTTGGGTTGTGGCGGATGATTTTCGGCATATCGATCTTCGCGCCCGCCAAGGAAATTCCACACCGGTCTATTTCACGCTCGTTTGGCTGATTTCCAACCTAGTCGGCCCGTCGGCGATATCGCTGCGTGGACTGTCTATCGGTTGCGGAACGGTATTGGTACCAGTGGCCTTCTATTTAATGCGATCGTGGACAGGGTCGAGCTGTGCGGCGGCATTGACCGCTGTGCTGATCGCATTGGACAGCGACTTCATTTTTTTTGCGTCCGAAGCGCGTCCCTATGCCATGGTGCAATTCTTGACGCTGACGCACGTGGCCATTTTCTGGAATTTGTGGCAGGCAGAACGCGTCACAAGGGTGGCGGCAAGCTGGGGTTGTATCGCCGCCATCCTGCTGTGGACTCACATTACATCCGTTTGGCTGGTGCTGGCAGAGTTTGTGTTTCTGGTAGTAACCCCCAGGGGCCGAACGCTTCTCCAACAGAACCGGTTTTGGTATGGAAGCCTCATTCCTCTGGCGGCGCTGGCGATGCTTGGTCGGCGGTTAGGTGAGTTACTGGCACGACGCGAGAATTGGCAATTGTTCGTGCCGCAACCGACGTGGCAGGGCGTCATCGAAATGTTCCCCATCACATCCTACGTGCTGGTGCCATGCCTTTGCCTAGGCCTCTGTTGGCTGGTGAATGTCAGTTTGCGTGCCGTTCGTGTTGGGGGAAATGGGCTGGGGCAGGAAATCAAAGAGAATTGGCGACAGTTGAGCCCGTTTCTCTTGTGGTCCGCTTGCTGGTTTGTCGTGCCAATGGTAGGCGCATTAGTACTGACAGAGTGGGATTGGGCACGTCTGTTTTTTCGACGCTACCTGATGGTCGCCTCGCTCGCGCCACTGATATTGGGTGGAGTCGTGACCAGCTTGGCATCTAAACGAAGGTCACAGTGCGCGATCCTATTGTGCGTTCTGTGCTGGTGCCACGGTGCGACATTTTTGCGGTTTGTTCGGACCGGAGACTGGCCGTTGCCTAACCGTCACCAGGACTGGGCCTCGGCAGCGACACGGATTGCCAGTCGCAAGGATGCCCCTTGGCCAATTATGCTCGACGCCGGCCTGATCGAGACGCCGTGGCTCACCGCACGCCCAATCGATGAGTGGGACGCATGGCGAGATTACCTACTGTTTCCTCTGCGGTCGATCTACGACACGGGTATTCCGCCGAAAATGCAAATACCAATTGCATCACGAAGTGACGCTCCGCTCAAGGACGAGGATTTGGTCCAGTTGGACAGTGCAACAGGGGCCTGGTTGCTGCTGAGTGCTAGTAACGACGGGATCGCCTTGGATCGCGTGCTGCGACAACTTCAATTAAGGCAGCGAGCTTGGCGAATGAGGCAGGTCGACTCGTTCGGTTCCTTGCGGTTATTTGAATTGCAAGTTGAGGCGTCCGCGACTGATCCCCCATTTAAGTCTGGATACCAAACGGAGTGAGGTCGAACGGCGAAGGTTCGTGCAGAAGAAGATTCGCGATGGCCATTGCTGTGGCGGGGGCTAAATGCACGCCACTGCGGAAGTGACCGGCTGCTACCAGAATGTTTTCTTGTCCGGGAATGCGACCCAAGTAGGGGCGTCCTCGTCGAGAACCTCCGCGCAAGCCGGCCCAGGTTGTATGAATTCCCACGTTTGCGAGAGCCGGAAGCCAAGATTCTGCGAAAGCAACGAGATCCTTGAGGTCCTGATCGCGTGTTTCGTGATCAAATCCCGAGTCGTCTACAGTAGCGCCCGCCAAGAGATATCCATCGGGACGACTGACCAGATAACGGAGCCCTTCGTTGACGACATGATCAATGAGAGGCGATTTCAGGTGCCACAGGACCATTTGGCCTCGCATGGGTTCGATACCTGTCCGTACACCGAGGTTCCTTAGGAATTCACCGGTCCATGCGCCCCCGGCTAGACATACGAAGTCCGAGCGAATGGTTTCGTTCGCATAAGATATCTGCACTTGGCCGTTATCGAGCGAGCGCACCCCAGTGACGTGCGCCGTGATCCACTGGGCCCCGCGTTGCAGGCAGGCGATACGCAGTGCTGTCAAGTGCCGGGGGGTCCGAATCTGTGCCTCGTCGGGTAAGCGGAAGATTGCATCGTGATTCACGCGATCGAGTTGCAGGTTCGGTTCGCATCGCTTGAGTTCTGCAGTCGACAGGCGTTCGACGCGCCCGCCATCGACGATTAGTTCTGTCATGGACGCGACCAGCGCCGCCGCTTCTGCCGGGTCGCGTGCCAAGTGAAGTCCGCCGCATTGGCGGAAGCCATTGTCAATGCCCGTTTCTTCTAGCAGCCAACGAGACCATTCGGCATACATCTGATGTGACAACAATCGCAGCGGTTCGCTTGGATCGGCTCCGATCCCAGTATGGGGCGTCGGTAATATACCCGCTGCGGCCCAGGAGGCCTGAGTCGTTGCCCGGGGAGCATCAATAATCGTGCATTGCACGTGACGCCGTGCGAGTTCATAGGCAATGGACAAACCGATAACACCGCCCCCAACTACCACACAATGCGGCGACGATTTGAGATTTTGCGGTTGGCGATCCATTCAGCAACTCATTCCGGTAGGCCCGTTCGTGTACGCGGATCGGCGACTGGTCGAAGAATCCGTTTCAGAAGCAGTGGCTGCACTTTTCCGCGAAATCGGATCTTGCCGTCGATCTCGACTACCGGAACGCACGAATCAAATTGCCCTCGCAAGGTCTCGTCGGCATCAATGTCGACGAGTCGCGGTTCAATGCCGTGTTGTTGAATGAGGTGGATCGCATCGTCGCACAAATGGCATCCGGAACGCGTATAGACCGTGACTTGGTAGGAGTTTGGCATCCAGTTTCTCGCGCAGTTGTCAGGTGACGGACGTAGGGGTTAGGAGGGGAAATCGTATTCTCGGAACCGGTTTGCCCCTCGCTGGACAATCGGTCGAATTTCGTAAGTCCTTATGTAGAAATAACTTATAAATATACACTTGAATTTAGACTGGACGCCCAAGTAGCATGGAGGTGTCTCCCAAGGGCGGTTTGGTCCGCCCTGGCTTGTAGTGAGGCTCCTGCAGATGCACCATCGTACTAACTTACGCAAGAACATTCGGCAAGCGGTTCCCAACGCGGGTTCCTTCGCTAGGAAGTTTCGTCATAACTCGGCATTGAGTCAACGGGCGCGCGGGAACGGACGCAATGAGCGGGGTGCATTCTCTCCGCCTGAGGACTGGTACGAACCACGCGAGACCAATGATGGGAATTATCGAGTCGTAGTACAGAAGCCTGGAGACGGTTATCGACATGTGGTAACCGAACCGGAGATTCGCGAGCGGCTAGCCCAACTGCCAGCTTACATGCTGGAATCATTGGAAGTGGTGCAACTGAGCCGCATCACGCGCAAGAAGCAGAGTTTTCCCTGTTATGGGATGCAATGGGGTTCGACCCTGTATCTGTATCCGATCGAAAGCTCGTTGACAGAATTCTACGCGCGGTCACCGTCGCCGGCTCAGTACAACGAGGCTCGTATGTATGGTGGCCAGTGGCGGGAGGTTCCCCCTTGCAGTTGGCAGCTGACTTGGTCGGAGGCAACCGTGAAGGACTTCTACCTGAATAATATTCTGATCCACGAATTGGGTCATTTGCTGGATCAACGCAATTCAAGCTATACGGACCGTGAGCGGTACGCAGAATGGTTTGCGATTGAGCATGGTTACCGCAAGACGCACGAAACGAGGGCGAATCGTCCCGTGCAACGTCGGCACCATTCCGGGTAGGAGCATCTTGTGTGGGGCGCCTCGATAATGCATAATGACCGCATGATCAACATTCACGGCACCTTCGGTTATTGGCTATACGCCCGCTTTCGTAGCGGGGCCGGAGGGTGCACCTAGCTTTATTGCTATCTGACCACATCCCCACAGCAAGGCCCCGAGAAGTCACTGACGTCTCGGGGTTTTTTCGTTGAGGGTCACGGGGTTGTTTGTCGCCACAGTTGTTTCGTACACACTCAAAGATGGGAGATTTTCGACATGATCGTTGTAATGAAGAAAAACGCTGGCTCGGACCAGGTTCAACACGTGGTGGCCCTGATCGAGTCAATGAATCTAAAGAGCCACGTGATTGTCGGGACGGAACGGACAGTCGTAGCGGCGGTTGGAGATGACCGGAAGCAGGCGAAGGCTTCGCTTGAGTCGGCTCCCGGGGTGGCGGAGGTCGTGCCGATCTTGGCTCCCTATAAGATGGCTAGTCGTGAGTTAAGGCCTGAGCCCACGCAAGTCGTTGCCGGTGGGTTGCGCGTCGGTGGCGGGCATTGTGGTGTGATCGCTGGTCCTTGTTCGGTGGAGACCGAGGAGCAAATTCTTTCCGCCGCGCGGGCCGTTAAGGCAGCCGGTGCGACGGCGCTCCGGGGCGGAGCCTTCAAGCCGCGGACTAGCCCTTACAGCTTCCAAGGGCTCAAGGAAGTTGGATTGAAGCTAATGGCCATGGCACGTGATGAGACGGGGCTGGCCGTGGTCACCGAAGTGATGTCGACAGAGGATGTCGAACTTGTGGCTCGTTACGCCGACGTGTTGCAAGTGGGGGCGCGCAACATGCAAAATTATCGCCTGCTCGAGGCTGTGGGAAAGACCGATCGCGCGATATTGCTCAAGCGTGGCCCCAGTGCCACACTAGAGGAGCTATTGTTAGCCGCAGAATACATTCTCGATGCGGGCAATCCGCGCGTCATGTTGTGCGAACGGGGCATTCGGACATTCGAATCCCACACGCGGTTTACGTTGCCTTTGGCGACGGTTACGTACCTGCACGAGAAGACCCACCTGCCGGTCGTGATTGATCCCAGCCACGGTACGGGGCACGCCTGGATGGTGCCGGACATGGCCGTGGCCGCCGTTGCCATCGCTGCCGACGGGATTATCGTTGAGGTCCATCCGCAGCCGGAGCGTGCACTGAGCGACGGTTATCAGTCACTGACATATGACCAGTTTTCGCAAATGATGGCCCGCTGTCGTCGAGTGGCTGCCGCTGTTGGCGTGGAACTATGACAGTGATAACGTGCGGCCATTGAACAACGAAGGCATCGAGGGAACGCGCCAAAAAGATGCCGTGCGGACTGCGACGGGATCAGTGGCCGGAGGAACTTAATACGATTCGAAAGCCCACGTTGACGCTTTTCCAATCGGGACCCAGGTTTCCGAAACGATCTGCGGAACGTGCATCTCGCGGGTTGTAGTCCCAACATCCGCCACGCACCACCACCGTCGAACCGTCTTGGTGCAGTGGGTCGCGTCCACCCGGGAGTGACGGTGTATAGGCGTCGAGACACCATTCAAACATGTTTCCATGGAGATCGTGGAAGCCCCACGGATTGGCTCGCTTCAGGCCGACTTGGTGGGCGAACTCTTCGCCGGCAGCGGATGTGTTCTTTTGATACCAGGCGTATTCCGCCAGTTGGGCTGCATCGTTTCCAAAGCTGTAGCTCGTGGTCGTACCGGCGCGGCATGCGTATTCCCACTCCGCTTCCGTTGGCAATCGGTACGATTCCTGTCCCTTTAAACGACCGGCAACAGCTTCCGACTCGGTAAGTTTCACACAAAATTCCAGTGCTTGCACGTAGGTCACGTTGACGATCGGATACAAATCGCCGTATCGAACGCATTCGACTGGGGGGCGCGGCACAGCACCCATCACGCGTTCCCAATTCCCCTGAGTTACTTCGAATTTTCCTAGCCAAAATCCTTGGGATATCTCGACGGCAACTTGTTCCTCGTCCGTGTCTCGTTCCTCCTCCGACGCCGGACTTCCCATCGTGAACTTGCCACTCGGACACCAGAGAAGCGGAACCTGGATTCCGTTGTCGGATCGTTCTTCGCCTGGGCGCGTTCCGCTGGAAGCGACGTTCGTCGTAGCTTGTGGTTCGGCGCAGAACCCGGTAAGTGACATTGTGATCAGAACAAAGAAGTTTGCGAGGGCACGTTTCATCCTGTTATTCCCAGGGGGCAAGCGGTGAATGGCACACGCCAGTATAAGCGTTTTGTGGGGCTTTGCAGACCTGAGGTGCGGGGCGAAGGTACTGGCACGATCGAATACGTGATACAATTGGCGAATGACATATTGGTATTTGCGATAGAGATCACTTGACTTCCGAGAAGTGCTGTTATGCAACAAAACAGGATGGTCGCGAATTCACTCCTATTTCGAAGATCGACCTACGAGTGCGCCTTGTTGGGGATTTTAGTGGTGTTGAGTACCGCAACCGGCGCATTACCAGCCGATGCGACGTGCCGTGACGGCCACCTGGAACTGGCAGACGGGAGATTTCTCGCCGGAAAACTCGAGGACTGTGACCGATCGGGCGTCTTACGCTGGTCGATGACCGGTTTCGACAAGGCATTTGATTTTGCCACGAGTCGGGTCAAAGGGATCCGTTTTTCCGAGAACCGGTCCCGGCGCGCGCCCGATCGAAGCATGTCGTGTCAGTTAGCAAATGGCGACCTGCTTTATGGTAGCGTCGTACGGCTAGACGATACAATTCTCGAATTGCATTCTCCGCATGGAAAATTTATACTCGCGCGATCGGCGGTACACCGCCTTCTTCCGCACCTCGCATCTACAAATTTTATTTACTTCGGTCCCCATGGTTTGGACCAGTGGATGGCATCCGAAAACTCATGGCGCGACGAAGCGGGACGTCCACTGGCAATCGCTGAAAACGCAAGTCTTTTTGGCGACTTGAATATTCCGCAACAAGCACGCATCGAATTGGAGGTGTCCTGGGAACAACGCCCCGAATTCTCGATTGCGGTTGGCGTGGGGCGAATTCGTGTCCATGCGCAGCGTGCTTTGCGCTTGGAATCTTGGGGCGACGAAATTGTGCTCGTGCGAGAATTGGACGACGCGGCCGATGTTGTCTTGGTACAATCGATTGCGCCCGAGCAGAAGCGACTGCACCTTGTGCTCTATATCAACCAGGACACTGGTCAGGCCATCGCAGTGGACGACAGTCAGAAGCCAGTCGGACAATTGTCGGTACTAGGCAGTTCGGGAACTGGGATCCGCATTGATGCAAAGAAACGGGGCCTCAAGTTGGAACGCGTACAGGTCTCACGCTGGAACGGATTGGCCCCCGTGGCTCAAGCGACGGACCATCCGTGTATCTACCGTATCAACGGAGAAATTTTGGAGGGAGAAACACAGCGTTACGACGCGACGACTAAAGAATTTGTCGTCATGGGACCGTCCGGTGTGGTGTCCGTTCCTGCCGAGCAGGTGGATGCGATTGTGTTTGGAACTAAAGAGATTGTGACGCCGCCTGGAAACGTGCGAGTGTCGCTTGATACTGACACGCATTTGAGTGGCGAGGTCACTGCTACGGAGGGCGGCAAGTTGGTTCTGTTGCATCGAGACATCGACTCACCGGTTCGATTGCCGTTAGAACAAGTTTTGTCGATTCGGTGTGATCCGCAAAAGGATCCGACGAATGCCGTGGGGAACGAATATTCTGGCCGTGGGTTGCTCGAACTTAATGGGCAGGTCGTCCCCGGGAACCTTGCCGGCGTTCAGGTGGAAGGGGATCGTTCGCAACTTGTTTGGCAGCCATCGGGCAGCGCAAATGCGAGTCCGCTCAGCCGAGGAGCTGCCGGTCGTATCGTGTACCGCGAGCCACAATCGGAGCCCCATCCGGAAGAAAACACAAGCGTTGTTGGTAGCCTTCTCCGTGTATTCAACCGATCACGTCGTGCCGCGTCGCAAGTGGGACACACGATTCACTTGCGAACGGGAGATTCGTTTGCCTGTGATGTGAAGGGGATTAATGAAGAAGGCGTTGAATTCTCCGCGGAAGTTACTGCCGCGTCGTTTATTCGTCAGGAAGATATCCAGGCGGTAGTGTTAACCAAAGGAAAACCGCAAATTGTACCGCCTCGGGCCAAGCGACAGCGATTGCTAACACTCCCACGTGCGCAGCGAGATGTTCCTCCAACGCATTTGATTCAGTCCAGGAGCGGTGATTTTCTACGGACACGCGTGGTTGCGATGGACGAAGAATTTGTTACTACCGAAGTGCACTTGGAGACGAAGGAAATTCCTCGCGAGCACGTTGCGTTTATCACGTGGTTGCATGAGGAAGAAAAATCAGAAATCCCCAAATCTAGTCCAGGTAGGGTCCAGGCAGTCCAAGGGGATGGCGTACGCGTCACGATGCTCCCCACCGCCCTGGTAGATTCGACATTATCGGGGACAGGGCCGGTATTGGGAGAAGTGAAGGTAGATTTAAGAAATGTCGACCAACTGCTGATTGGAGAACTCATTGAGCGAGAAGCGGCCCGACTTAGCTTCCATCGTTGGAAGCTAAGTCCTGCAGTGGAGCCACGGTATGTGAGTCAGTCCCCGGAAAGTCCAACCGATACTGCCGGGCGGGAATCGAGTCTCGTCGGACAGCCCGCTCCGGCGATCGAACTTGAATTGTTGGACGGGGCGAAATTCATTCTCAACTCCCGTCGGGGAAAAATTGTGGTCCTTGATTTTTGGGCAACATGGTGTGCCCCCTGCGTGCAGTGGATGCCAGAATTGCAGGGGGTGGTCGATGAATTCGCCAGTCGCGACGTGGAGTTGATAGCCATCAACTTGGAAGAAGATGCTGCCACGATTCGCAGTCTCTTGGAGCGCATCGACCTCCATCCGACGGTTGTGTTGGACCGTGATGGCGTTGCCGCCCATGCCTATGAAGCTCGCTCGATTCCGCAGACGGTCGTGATCGACCGGGAGGGGAAAGTAGCCCGGCTCTTTATCGGCGGTGGCGATCGCGTGGCTAAAGGGTTGCGGGAGTCTCTTGAATCGCTCACCCAGGAACAAGAATCGACGCCCTGAGTGATAACCAGCGTCAACCAGATTCCACCACAAAAATGGCAGGCATTCGAGACCGTAAAGTCGGCCTGCGAATTACCGCCAGCGTGACCAGCGCCATTTACGCTCTTGAGCGTCGATCACAGTGAGTCGTCCGGTGTGGTTAAAGGTATGCGTTCCGATCACGTGAGAATCCCAGTGCGGCGTGACCGAGTCGACCACCTGTTCTCGGAAGGTGTCGGTCGAAAGGTGAGTTATCTCACACAAACGAAATCCGTAGCCGTATCGAAGTGAGCAGTCCTGCACGGGCCGATAGAGTCGGCCGTGCCACCGGAACAGCGCTCCAGCGGGCCGCGACGCTGAAACATATTCGGCAATCGGATTGTCGGGATGCGGTTGCCAATCCTTCGTGCGAAAGTCGTCTGCGTAGTAAAGTACCGCTTCGTCGGAATGCGAACCGCGCAAACGCTCTGCCCTTGCCGCGAACATCCACCATCGTTGATCATCATAATATAAGGTAGCGTCGACCAGATGCACATTTTCCATGAGGTTCATGACGTGCTCCCACTGATCGGGAAATCGCGTGCAGCGGTAGAGTTCAACGGTCCTGCGCGCACCAGTCTCGGGGATCATATACGTTTCGTTTTTCCATTCGAAGACGAACGGATACGAGAGGTGTTGATCGAGTTCCAGCACGTTGGTGGGTTTCGACGTGCGCCCCTGATCATCCATGGCGATGACGGAGATCCTGCCGCGTTTTTTCGCTAGGCAATAGTCTTCAAAAAAAATGTAATAAAGTCCATTCCTTTGAAGTACATGAGGATCCGCCCAGTATCTGCCTGGAGGTGGCGAGATACGGCGATATCGCCAAAAAGAACTGGAAAGGTCATCTCCGAATCGGTGGAGCAGAACCCAGCGATTGGTTGTGCTTTTTTCCAAGACGTGGTTCGCTGACTTGGCGACGAATTTCTTGGCAAGTAGTCGCAGAAGTTGCCAATTTGTGGGCGACTTGTACAGTCTTTGGCAGTAGGAGTGTGGGTGTGGGTTTCGCAGTGCCGTGCGACGTTGAAATTCTTCGGCGCCGTGACGGTGGAGTTCTTCTAGTTTGCGTGGGATAATTTGCGTCGATTTCCAGAATAAGTTGGCCCGGTTTTCTTTAACGGACCAGCGGTTGGTTGCGACATTCGAACGTGCCAGAACCTGACCGTTGTCGAGGTCTTCCGTGAGGATTTGTAGTGTGATGCCGGTGGTTGGCCGGCCTTCCATCGATTCCCAAAACCCGGCCGGACCGCCGCGGCTTACCAAATTATCCCCGTGGTGCAGTGACCAAATTCCGAATTTCGGAGTGCTTAGGACCTCGCCACGCAAGATGCGGAATCCGATTCGCAAGATGACGTCCAGGTTGAATTCTCGTATGCGTTGGATGTCTTCCGGTGTCAAATAGTCCGAAAATTCTTTGCGGATCGGCAGGACGTCAATACTTGGGATCTGTAGGTACGGTGCGGGGAGGGGCTCGGGTACAAAAGGGTCCAACAGTTTTTGGTCGCCGTCCAGCAGTCGCTCACCAAATTCAAGGCAATGTCGCAGCGCTACCTGGGGCAATTTGTACCAGTTCGAGGCGAGTTTCTGGAGGACGGGCGTAGAGGTGGGACGTGGCGTAGCGTTGCGAATGAGCAGTTCGATACTCGCGTAATTGCTCTCCTGGATAGTGCGCAGCATCGCGGCAGCCCAGCGGGGCACCATCATCGTTTCTAGCAATAATCCCACGCGAAGCATTCATTGCTCCGTTGCCGGTCGTTAGACGCTTCCAACAGTTGCGATATCAAATACGTAGCAAAATGTAGTTGAGTTGCCCCGGAAATACAACAACCCGGGTTCGACTAGGGGTCGAACCCGGGTTGGAACGTGCTTCTCTGACTCGGTTACCTCGTGGAAATTTCCGCGAAGAACGAACGTCAGGCGCTTCTTGACTTAGGTGTCTGCGAATCGGGAATTGCGAAATAAGGTGCTCGGCCTTCCACCACTTCGTCCGAAATGACGTATTGGTGCCCCTCACCCCGATCCGGCAACTCGTACATAATGTCCAACATTACCTCTTCGATGATCGACCGCAAGCCACGTGCTCCTGTATCTTTTTCCTGAGCCCGACGTGCGATTGCCCGCAGGCCGTTTTCGGTGAATTCGAGACCACAACCCTCCATCTGGAAGAGGCTCTGGTACTGCTTGACGAGTGCATTCTTGGGTTCGGTGAGAACTCGGACCAAGCTTGATTCATCGAGCGGCGTCAGAGCACAGGTTACTGGCAACCGGCCGACGAGCTCAGGAATCAATCCGTATTCCAGGATGTCGTCGCTGGTGACTCGTGGCAAAAGTGTTGCCAGCTCTTCCTCGTTGGAAGCGCCAACCTCTTGGCCAAATCCGATGGAACGCTTACCGAGTCGTTTTCGGATGATGTCATCAATCCCCACGAATGTGCCACCACAGATGAATAAGATGTTACTCGTGTCCATCTGAATGTACTGCTGTTCAGGATGCTTGCGGCCCCCTTGTGGCGGTACATTGGCTGTCGTGCCTTCCAGCATTTTCAGCAGCGCTTGCTGCACGCCTTCGCCGGAAACGTCTCGCGTGATCGACACGTTTTGCGAAGTCTTGCCAATCTTATCGATTTCGTCAATGTAAAGGACACCACGTTGAGCAGCCTCAATATCGAAATCTGCGGCATGGAGCAGTTTGAGCAGAAGATTCTCCACGTCCTCGCCCACATAACCTGCTTCGGTGAGGGTTGTGGCGTCGCCAATGGCAAAAGGGACGTTCAGAACGCGTGCCAAGGTTCGCGCCAGCAGGGTCTTGCCAGAGCCGGTCGGTCCGAGCAACAGGATATTCGATTTCTCGATCTCCACGTCGCCGCCTTCCCACCCTAACGAAAGCCGCTTGTAATGGTTGTGAACCGCTACTGCCAACACTCGTTTTGCCGACGACTGACCGATGACGTATTCGTCGAGTTGCGCCACGATTTCTCGTGGTGCGGGAATCTTGCTAAATAGCTGTTTAGTCGAACCGCGGCGTTTTTGTTCTTGTTCCAAAATAGATTGGCACAATTCAATACACTCACCGCAGATATACACGTCCCCAGGACCCTCAACGAGCGGTCCTACGTCGCGATAACTTTTTCGACAAAATGAACAAAACGCGTTTTTCTTCGTGGTATTGCCTCCCTTGCGAGTGGCATTTCCGTCCTTTCCCGTGGGCATGTCTTCTCCTTCTTGCCGCCCGGCTATCAACACCCAATTTCTTAGTGCTGGCGACCGGGCAATCCTTAAACAATCACATGCTCGAACGGCTGCCGGTGATTTGCATCACGCGGTTGCCTCTGGGAACGTCCTTGTCCATTGTGTGAACTCGAGCGACGATAAAACCAAAACTAGAAACACATACGTCGTGACGTATTTCTCTTCTGTCCTCAAATCATGACCTAGTGCAGTTCCTCCTTCGCCTCGATCTTCGCCGAATGGGATCTCTTGATTTACGCGTCTGCATGACGTTTGGGTCTCAAAAAGTCATTGGCTCGCTGGGTGCAACCGCCACCGCCACCGCTTCCTGTTCGTCGGTGGCTGTTCGCCCTCAGCCAATCACCTTTCGTCAATCACCTTTCGTTGACCTTTCATTGCGGGTCCCTATCGCGATCCTGCTGTCGCTGCTGTAGCGTCATAGTGACGGTAGCGATGACATCTCGGTATTCGGCATCCTTCAGTTGCCCTCGGTCATGCATTTCGCGAAATTCGTCCAGAGCTCGGCTCCAGGTATCGTCGTCGTCGTTGCTATCCCGAAACCTTTTCACGAGGTAGTAGCCTACGATCGCCAGCATAAGCGTGATCGTTACAAGGATCATTGCCTGACCGGGGGGGGAACCGATATATTCAAGGACCACTTTCTATTCCGAATTCTTGATGAGCGAACCGAATCGGTCCAGCGGTTGCCAGACCGGGAGCGATCCTCGAGCAATTTTAGGCAATTCTAGAGTAAAAATCCACTACGAAGTCGGAGCCACTTACAACATGAGTAACCATCAAATATTAACGCAGCTGTTGCAACAGGGAATTGTGGCCGTGTTGCGCTGCGATCGCGGCGATCAACTCTTGGAAACCTGCCGTGCGCTGCATGCCGGGGGCGTGTCCGCCATGGAGGTGACATTCACTGTTCCTCGGGCCGAGAAGGTTTTGGAGCGAGTAGCAGACGAATTGGGCGACCAGATCCTATTGGGGGCTGGCACCATCCTCGACGAAGAAACAGCTCGAGTGGCCATGCTGGCCGGGGCACGTTTCCTTGTCTCGCCCGTCGTACGAGCGGGAGTGATCGCGGCCGGTAACCGCTACGGAGTCCCCGTGATGCCCGGCGCTCTAACGCCAACGGAGATCTTGACCGCATGGGAAGCGGGAGCAGCCGTGGTCAAGGTTTTCCCCGCCGACCTCGGCGGTCCAGCCTACTTTAAAGCTTTGCGGGCGCCCTTGCCCCAAATTCGCCTGATGCCCACTGGAGGTGTCGACTTGGATACGGCCGAAGACTTCCTAAAGGCAGGTGCTGTCATGCTGGGTGTCGGCGGTTGCTTAGTGTCGGCGGCTGATATCCATGGCGCGAAGTTCACCGAAATTACCGAACGCGCCCGGAAATTTCAGGCGATCGTTCGTCGATTCCGCGAGACAAATCCGGTCTAGGGAAAGGCGCCTGGCCAAATGGGCCGCGGTGCGCCGGCAGCATTCCGGCTGCTCCTACTGTCGTCGTGAGCGGGTCGTGTGACTACTACCGGTCGTACCGCCTGAACGAGAAAGGCAGCAGCTGGGATGTCGAAGCGGTCGATGCGCAAGCCGACGCGATAAGTTCTGCGCTGGGCAGAGCGGCGAGTGATAGCTAGGCAGCGGCGCAAATTCTTCATGGTACCTAGGGCCCTGTGGTTTCGAGCAGACGACCGCCGCCGGCGTCCCCTGGCGGCCCTGGGGTCCGTTGCCGGTGCCAAATTGGCTGTCGGTGCCGCTCTGATTTCCTGTTGCGGTTTCACCTGGCCCCAAAGTACGCGCGCAGCCGACGTTGCCCTGCCTTCTAACCTCCGGTTGGAGCAGGGTTCCGATGTTGAGACGCGACCTGCAAACACGCTACCGCCAAACAGCGGGACGGTGGATTCACCCGTATTGGCACAGCTTCCTGACCCAATTGCTACACGCCAGCAGGTTTTCACCATCCCGTTTACCGTGAACCCGCGAGAGACGCCCCCTGCCGAAGTGCGGTTGTACGTTTCTGCCGACGGTGGTGCCACCTGGAAATTCTACCAGCGGCAATCACCCGATAGCGGCGGCTTTCATTTTCGTGCTGCTGAAGATGGGGACTACTGTTTCGCCGTTTGGACGGTCCAAGAGCGTTCGCCAGTCCAGGAGAGTTCCCCGGCGGCAATTAATTCCGCTCTGCGCGCTGAGCTGCGGGTGGTCGTCGATACTGTGCTGCCAGACCTAGAATTTACGGCAAACGTGGGGCACGCGGGAGAATTGCGAGCAAAGTGGACGGCCAGCGATGCTCACCTATCACCGAACCCACTAAAGATCGAGTACCGAACGGGTGGGTCGGCCTGGAAAGGGGTGGCCCTGCCACCCCCGGCAGGTGCTCGAAGCCTCCAGGTTCAAGGGGAGGTGAGTTGGTGGGCTGAGCCCGCCTCGGATGGAATGGTCGAAGTACGTGCGATCCTGGAGGACCAGGCGGGCAATACACGGGACATCGTGCACCGCGTCGCCGTGGCCCAGCGGCTGCCGCCGCAAGGCCCGGTTGGCCCGGCCGAAAATTCCGCGCAGAGATGGCAACCATCCGCCACCGACAAGCCACTTTCGCCACATGCGGCGGGAGGATGGACCGCGGCTGGGGGGTCGGATGCGGTTCCCTCAACTGCGGAGTCAAATTCCGCCGCCCTTGGTCCGGCTGGTCCGCCGGATCGCCCCGCCGGAACAGCCGCCCTGCCGGTATCGCTCCGAAATAAAAATTTGCGGGAGGTGGAAGAACCGCTTACCCGTATGGCGGAAGCGAGTCCTAGCTCCGAAGGGGGCACCGCGTTCACGGTACAATCGCCCGCGGCAGATGAATACAAACTAGACAGGCAAGTTTCTCAACTGCCACCGACGTACTCTCCCGACGAAGGAGGATCGAAGTACGGGGCCCCGTTACCGCTGCCTGCCGACGTTCGATTGTCACAGTCGCGGACCTTCGATCTGACGTACGATCTGCGGCATCTGTCGCCTGGATCGGCCGAAAAGGTCGACTTGTGGTCGACTTTAGACGACGGAGCGACTTGGGTTCTTCAGGCGAGTGACGACGACTGCGTTTCACCGATGCGTGTGCAAGTCAATCAAGAAAGGCTCCACGGATTTCGACTGGTAGTCCAGACGCGTGATGGGCTTTCGGGCGCCGCTCCGGGTGCCGGCGACAAGCCTGATTTTCAAGTACTCACCGACTGGACGCGACCTACGGCGGAGATTACTAGCGTGGAGTACGGGCAAGGGACGCAACAAGGTAACCTCGTGGTGCGTTGGACTGCTTCTGACGCGAATTTGAGTCGCACACCCATTCGATTGGAATATGCACAGTCAGTGAGCGGTCCCTGGAATCTCATCGCGACGTCACTAGAAAACTCGGGATTCTTTACTTGGCGTGTCGATGCGGCGGTCCCCGAGGAAGTGCTACTGAGAATCCAGGCCGAAGATCACGTCGGAAATTACGCCACAAATTACACGAAGCACCCGATTCGCACGGCGCCGCTTCGGCCACAGGTACAGATCCTGGATGTACGGCCGATCGAAGAAGCTCCCGGATTGTAACCCTTCGCAGCGTTGCACTCCGAACCATCCACGGTTACTCCATCGGTACGACTGCGAGCCGTGCAGAGAGCCAACCACCAATAGACGGGCCACCACGCGCCATGCTGCGGTTCAGGGACCGACCCTTGCGTCGGCCGAGTCGGATTTGACCAAATTTCGACAAGCGTCGACGTTGCGTCGCCGGTCCAATTCGAGAAGATCACCGCTAGGTCGGCGGCATCCACGATCCCGTCGTGATGGCAATCGCCCTGACCCGATTGCGCCCAATTCCCGAACAGGATTGCCACATCGGCGCCGTCCGCACGGCCGTCATGATTCAGGTCGCACGGCAGCAAAGACGCGATGGGCGCAACATCGCCAAAGGATTGCCCCATGCGGAATTCGTCCAGCGTATAGACTCCCTGGCCAATGTGATTGAATTTGATGCGCCACGCGCTGGCGTCGCGAATCGAGCAGCTTCGTGCCCTGATACTCAGCGTGCGGCATCCCGGGGGTCTGTAGCGGCGGATCGATCCACAACTGAGCTCGATCGAGGACTGCGTTTGCTGGGAGCCCTAATTCGCCACGAGAGATGCGGACTACGATCCAATGTGTTTCCAGTGGTTGCACGGAAACGGGACTAGCCTGCCCGTTGATGAAGCCAAGGGTTGCTGTCGGTAGGTTGGATGGAGGCAACCCGACAGCGCCTCGGTCCCATTCCCCGTCGGGGGTCCAAAAAAGACTGCCGGGTTGAAACGGCGGTAGACCACTGGCGTTTCCGTTCCACTTCATTAAGTAGCTTACCCAATATTCTCCAGGACGGACGGTGATCGGTTCTGCCAGTGGACGCGAAAAAATATTCTCAAGGTCCGCCGCTTGCAATTCGACGGCACCCGGCTCAGTTAACAGCGGACGTCCCATGGAATCGCTGTAGCTGAGCCCTTCCGCGCGAAAGCGGACAGTACCTGGGGCCCGATTGTCTGGGGTCTCGCTGAGGTCCCAAGTTGATTGCGGCGCGAAACCATAGCCACCTCCCTGCCCCACGAGCGATGCGCCGTCGGCTAACGGTAACCGAAATCCCTCGTAGACGAGCGGTGTCCCATGCGCAGCCTGCCACGTCAGCAGTATGCTAATGAGACCACTGTTTATTCTCACAAGTGGGCGAAGAACGTTGTTGAGCATCGAAGTGGAATTCAATCTGGGTGAGCGGTTTGATCCCCCTAATATGGCAAAGATAATTTGTAAAGGGTACCCAGAAAATCTCGCCGGTACAATGATTTTTTTTTTTTTTTTTTTTTGCGCCCGCACAATGATTTTTTTGAGGAAACAACCGCATGGCCAAGACAACCGTGAGTAAGCAAAAGGAACAGACGGCCATCCACGCGTTCGATCTGTTGGATGCGAAGACGAAATTGCGAGTCGTTCCTCACGGATTGGTCGCCGTCCAGGGACCTGACCGGTTCTTGCGGCGAGAAGTCGTTCACGAGTTGTCGAGTCAGTGGATGGGGGAAGCCGCAGACTTTCCGCTCAGCCGTTTACAAGGGAAAGAGGCGACATGGCGTGACGTGCACGACCAAATTTGTACGCCGAGTCTCTTTGGCCCGCCACTCGGTGCGGCGGTCGTGGAGGATGCCGACGAGTTCGTCAAGAAATGGCGATCGCAACTCGAAGTGTTTGCCGAAAACTGTCCCGCTCGCTGTGTCCTCGTGTTGGATGTCGAGAGCTGGCCAGCGAATACACGTTTGCATCGAATCGTCGGTGAGCATGGCGCACAAATTCGATGTTGTCCCCCGGAAACGGCGAATCGGGGACAGATCGACCGCAACCGGTTAACGAAGTGGATCGAACAACGGGCCAAACAACAGCATGGCGTCAACCTGCCGTCCAAGGGGGCTGCTCTGTTGTTGGATTTGGCTGGTCTTGAATGTGGACGCCTCGACCAGGAACTGGCGAAGCTCGCCGTCTGGGGCGACGGTCAAGGACAAGTGACGTTGGATGATATACAGCAGGCCGTGGGTGGTTGGCGTGCTCAGACGACGTGGGATATGCTCGAAGCCGCTTGCCAGGGAAATGCCCCCGAAGCGCTCACCCAACTGGGTCGGCTGCTGCAGGCCGGAGAAGCCGAAATGGCGATTTTTGGCAGCATGTCCTGGACGCTGCGACGATTTGCCGCCGCAACACGTCGCGTCCAGGAAGCAGAGCGGGACGGCAAAAAAGCGAAACTTACCGATATGCTCCTAAAAGCGGGGTTTAAAAATTGGCCCGTTGGCGCGGTAGAGAAAGCTGCCAATCAATTGATTCAGATCGGTCGTGTGCGGGGCGGAAAACTCTATCAGCGATTGCTCGAAACCGATGTTGCTTTAAAAGGAAGTCACTCGCAGCCGGACCGAGCCCGTGTCGCATTGGAGTTGTTGATCCTCGAACTGGCACAACAATTTCGTTTACGTACCCATTAGTCATCTTCAGTCAAGGGAACGAGTTCCATGGTGCTGGTGCGGTCGTCACGTTTCTTCTCGTTTGCCACTTTCGATTTTGAAGTTGTGTGGACTTCGGAAACAACGGTCCAACCTCCGTTGGTCAAACGCTCATCGCTGTCCCTTACTTCCCCCGGCGGGATCGGCAATCGATCACTTTCGTCATCGCGAAACTGAATCATGTCAACGTCCTCTGCTGAGGTTGATGTTTGTGACGGGGCGACGGAAGCGGCCAGTTTTGCTTTACGAGTCTCTCTAGGCTTCGCCGCTGGTTTTTCAGGCTGCTGGGGTACCGTGGGTAATACCGTGGAAGATCGACCTGGGATCGGTTCGCTGCCAGTGGTCGTGGGACGCGTCTCGTTGTTCAGCATAGCAACCATGGAATGCAGCGATTCCGTCGATGGTCCGTGGGACGCAGTCTCAGGCACTTGCGTCTCAGGCAGTTGAGTTTCTATACCCGCCAGCGACTCCTCGGTCCCATGCGAAACAACTGCTTTCGTCTCCGGCGTCTGTCGCGTGCTTGGCGGCTGAGGTCCGTCTGTTGCCAAACGAGGAGTCGCTTTTGTTGCCGCAGATCGATTGCCGCCAGGATTCGCCGTTTGTACTGCCAATGGCGTGACAGCTTGAGGTGTCATCCAGGGGCGGCTCAGGCAGC
>JAQCHP010000038.1 GCA_027619595.1 Planctomycetota bacterium | reverse complement strand
ACAAAAAGCCTATGAAATCGCCCTGTATCACAACCTCGGAGCACTACCCGAAAGGAAATTTACCCACGGATTCTTCTGAAGAGGCACGTTTTTGCGTGGTGGAATACGCGTCTCGCGATCCTATACGAACTCGCGAAACAATCTTCACTTACTCCGAGCGTCACGCTAGGTCGAACAGCATGATCTCGGCATCCGAATCGGCTCGGATTGTCACGGAGTGCTCTTCAACGACGGACACTCCGTCACCCGTGCTGAGACGTATGGAGTTGACTGAGACACTTCCTCGCAACACTTGCAACCATGCATGACGCCCATCAGACATTTGAAATTGAAGCTCGTGCCCATCATTCAAACTCGACAGATAGATTCTCGCATCCGAGTGAATCGTGAGTGAACCTTCCGCCGCGTCGCGCGATGCCACGAGTCGTAATTGATTGACGCGATCACCGACGGGAAACGCCTTCTGCTCGTAGCTCGGTGTCAGGCCGGATCGTTCGGGTAAGAGCCAGATTTGATAGAGATGTACCGGCTCGGTCTTCGACGGATTGAACTCGCTGTGCGTGATCCCGGTCCCGGCGGTCATACGTTGGAACTCACCGGGGCGAAGAATTTCACCGTTCCCCATCGAGTCCTTGTGCTCCAACGCACCCGACAAGACATAGGTGACGATCTCCATGTCGTGGTGCGGATGCGTGCCGAACCCTTGACCGGCGGCGACGCGGTCCTCGTTCATCACACGCAGTGATCGAAACCGCACGTGGCGAGAATCCTGATAGTCCGCGAATGAAAAAGTGTGCCAGGTGTCGAGCCATCCGTGATTAGCGTGACCGCGGTCAGCGGCTCCGCGAACTTGAAACATGACAGGCTCCTCGAATTGGTTGCGACGGGACGAATTACGGCTGCTGCTGATAAATCGTCATCTCAATGCGCCGATCGGGCACCAGCCACATCGCCGCGACAAGGCAATAAACGCCACACGCTAGCCACGGGTGCACGAATGCCAACGGCAGCGCGACCGCATAGAGGACGAGCGAGATCTTCCCTTTGAAGTCGCTGTTGATTGCCTTCGCTAGGGTCGAGTCGTGGCCGTGATGGCAGACCAATAAGTGAGCCAATAGGAAATATGCACTTCCCGAGAACAGCAACACGATGCCGTACGTCACGACGGGCCACGTCGCGAAGTTGCTCCTCCCCATCCAGCTTGTGCCGAACGGCACGAGTGAAATCCAAAATAACAAATGCAAGTTCGCGAGCAACACCGCGCCATTGACCGACCGTACTGCCTGAAACAAATGATGGTGATTGTTCCAGTAGATCCCCACGTGAACGAAGCTCAATATGTAACCGAAAAATGCAGGAATCAGCGGTCGCAACCCGCTAACCTCCGCCGTCGCGGGAGCCTTCAGGTCCAACATCATGATCGTCAACACAATGGCAATCACGCCATCGCTAAAGGCCTCCAATCGGCTGCGAGTCATCATTTAACGATCCTCTTTCGAAATGACGTCCCACAATAACATGTCTCTGGTATAAGGCCCAGGCGGTTGTTTCCCACAGCCCGGAGGACGGGTTTCCCACACTTGTCTTTACCCACAACATTTTCGGATTCGCTTTCAGCGCGGTCGTGCGGCGCCGCAATGCATTCATAGGGGGCTAAGCCAGATCTCGAAGGAATGCGAATTAGCGACTTCTCATCAGCTCAAGTGCGCGGCGCAGAAATGCAATCAGAGAACCATTGACTCCACCGAAATCCCATGCTCCCTCGCCCCCGAAGTTCATTGCAAGCCATGGTTCATTTCTTAGGTCGGCATGTTATTCTAACCGCAAGTATCACCGTCGTCGACGACAGTGGATGCCAGCTAGTTCACCAGGGATTTCGTACGTTACCTAAGGGCGCACTTGCGCACGCAAGGAGTCTTATGATTTCGATTATCATCCGAGTCGTAGTTCCGTTGGTTGTCATTTTGTCCGTTTCGGAAATTTCGCGACGATCACCGCGACTGGGAGCGTTGTTGTTGACATTGCCTTTGGTCAGCATCCTGGCCTTCGGAGCATCGTGGTTTCGAGACCACGATCTGCGAAGCCTGTCGCAAATGGCACGAGAGACGCTGGTCTTGGTGCCGCTAGGACTTCCGTTCTTCGTGCCGCTCGCTATTGCCGAACGTCTAGGACTCGGTTTTTGGGGGGCGATGGGCGCTGGATTGGTGCTCGCGTCTGTCTGCATCGGACTTTGGCTGTTGTTTTCGCCCCGTGTCTCGTAGGCCACTAGGAGTTTATTGTAGCGCATCTACCATCGATTCTTTCACGGTTCGAGAAAGGGCTTTGATCTCCAGTTCCCTTCGCAGGGCAGCCCCTTGGCTGCACTGCGGCTCCTGATAGAGCAGGACGACAGGCAAACGACCTCGGGTATAACGCGACGCTGTGCCGGAGTTGTGCTGTTTGACACGTCGTTGCACGTCATTGCTGATACCTGTGTAGAGTGAGCCGTCGGCACACCGCAGCATGTAGACAAACCAGGTTGCGGCCGGTTCTTGGCAGGATTTCAAGTCACCGAGCAAACGTTGCACCGCAATTTCTTTGGCCTTGGCTTCCACCTCGACCGTGACCTTTTTTCTTCGCCAACAGTCTGGAAAATCTTGGATGTCAATGAAATCGTGATGCCGCGCAGGCTGGGGACCGCTCCATCCGGCTCTTGGGCTTGAGATGTGAAACATTGGTTCTCGGTCCCATGTCTTCATGGCCTTGCGCGTGGCTTGCTCGATTGTCATTCCGTCGGGATTACAACGATGATGGTGGACGTCATAGACCAATGGGATTCCACTTTCCTGACAGATGGGCAACAGGTCAGCCGGCGTAAAGGACTTGTCGTCGTTTTCGACGGTAAGTCGACTTCGGACTCGGCGTGAAAGTCTATCGAGGTTGCGTGCAAAATCGGCAAGTGCTTTTTCCTTGTTTCCATAGACCCCGCCACCGTGGATATTCACAACGTCAGCCCCGACCCATTCCGCAACCTCCGCCTGGTACTCCAGTTCTTGCACCGATTTCTCCACGACATCGGGTCTGGGGGAATTAAGCACCACGAATTGGTCTGGGTGAAAACAGGTGCGGAGCGAATGCTCTTTCGCAAACGCTCGGCATGCTTGGAATCGATCAAGGATTTCCTTGGCTGCGGGCAAGTCACCCAGTGAGTAGCCGCAGCTGGGATGCGTTTTTATGGGAAGAATTTGACTGTTAATGCGAAAACAGCCAATTCCATTCGCCGCGCAGAACTGCAATGCAGCGAATAGCGATTCCGCGTTTTCCAGGCAGAGTCGGCTTAGTTTTGCCAACGCATCGGGCCGATCCATCTTGGCAACTGCAGTTGCCGTTGTGGTGCGGAACTTAATCGGCTGTTGCATAAACTGACAGCAGAGTCCAAGTCGCATAGTGGCCTACTTCTTTCCATTCTCAACGGTGACCGATTCAGCACGCATTTTCCCGAGTGCGAGAAAATGCGAACAAACTCCGAACGGAGGCGTTTCCTCCGAGAGTCTCGGTGTAGCTTTGAAACCGTTATCTGGACTACGCCAAATTCAAGCCAGGATACATGGAGATTTGAACGTGGGGAACTCCCGTCGCAGAAAGCGACCAATGAAGAGGCGCCGACGCGATGAGGTGCCGGCAGTCACGGCAGGTCCAGCCTTCGGAGCCGAGAATCTGCTGCAACTCCTGCCACAGTTGGAGGGCGGTCGTCCGACGGTCGGTGGGAGTTCCGCACTCGTAAATTAGGTGTTACATTCCGAATAATCGCTTTGGGCGACAGGCTGTGCTTGCGTAGGCTATCCTTGAGATGAAGGGTGGAATTAGCCGGCCACGAATAGGATATAGGGAAGACAATTATGCTTGGATTTCGCTATCTGAAATCGCCTCCCACTACATACGTGATGAAATACGTAGGGGGAAAATTGAAGCAGCACGGGGCTGGGCTCACATTTTGGTATTTTGCACCAACCGCTGAAATCGTGCAGGTGTCGCTTGCCAGTGTCGATGTACCACTCGTTTTTAACGAAGCGACGGCCGATTTTCAGGAGGCCACGGTACAGGCGGAGTTAACGTATCGGGTTACTGATCCGCAACGTTTGGCCATATCGCTGGACTACAGTATCGATGGCCGCGGCCGTTATCGTTCCGACGACCCTACGAAGCTCAGCGATCGGCTTGTACACGCAGCGTAAAGTTCGGCCAGATCTTTCATGCAAAAAAGACCACTACGCGATGTACTCGTGGGCAGCGATCTCTTAGTTGGCGAGATGCTTACTGGACTTCGACAAGCGGAAGTGGTTTCCCTGTTGGGTATTGAAATCATGGGATTATCAATTCTCTCGATCAAGCCAACACCCGAGATGTCGAAGGCCCTTCAGGCCGAAGCACGCGAAGAATTATTACGGAAGGCCGACGAGGCCGTTTATACACGCCGTAACGCGGCCGTGCTGCAGGAACGGACGATCAAGGAAAATGAATTGAATACGGAGATTGCGGTGGAACAGAAGAAACGCCAGAAGCGTGAAACGCAGATGGCTGCGGATATCGCTGTAGAAGAGCAACGATCGATGTTGGTGGACCACCGAGTGGGCAACGAAAAAAAAGAATCCGAGTCGCGGGCACAGGCGTTGGGCCAACTCTTGGAGCCGCTTAAGGGAGTCGATTGGCGGACGATCATGGCAGCCACGGGCGGCGGCGATGCAAAGCTCAATATTGCCCTCGCCTTCCGGCAACTGGCGGAAAGTGCTGAAAAGATCGGCGAACTCAATATTTCGCCCGATTTGCTCGCAACGTTAATGCGAACCAAAGACGAGGATTAGTCAATGCGACAGGTTCGGCCCACCGTTGCCGTCGTGACGATGCCCACACGTTTAAAGAAGCTGCGGGCGCGTTGGGGCACTGTTGGACAAGCGAGGTTCGTGCTGGGCTTGGCACAAAGTGGGCAACAAGCGGCGGTCTCATCGCAGAGAAACGCTGAAAAACGATCGGATCCCATCCAGCAGCCGGCGCCCGAGGCCGATTTTGCGGAGTACGAACGTGAAGACACGGCGTTTCGGTTCGCTGTCGAAACCATTTTGCGGCAACTGGAATTGCTAGACCTTACAGTGACTGTCGTCGATCGCGAGTTCGTGCCCAATTTCGAATTTGGTGGCTGTGAGGCAGTGGTTGTCATCGGGCAAAATGGCCTGGTGGCAAACGTGGCAAAGTATGTGGGGCATGTTCCAATCGTGGGTGTAAATCCCGATCCCCAAAAAATTGACGGCGTGCTGCTTCCATTCGCTTTGGACCAGGCGAGTCATGCAGTAAAGCGAGTGCTCGATCGTCGTTTCAAGCAGCGTGCAGTAACGCTGGCGCAGGTGGCTCTCAATGACGGTCAACGCCTACTTGCCTTTAACGATTTGTTCGTTGGAAGTCAAACTCACGTCTCTGCGCGTTACATGTTAGAAGCAGACGGCGTAAGCGAGCCTCAGTCGTCGAGCGGTATTCTAGTTTCCACGGGTGCGGGTTCCACCGGCTGGCTCTCCAGCGTATTTAATATGACTGCTGGTGTGGCAAAAATGTTGGGACATGCGATCGACGAACGACCACGAATCGGTTGGGATGCACGTCAATTACTTTGGGCCGTTCGTGAGCCGGCACTCGAAAGCCAACCTCGTCGCGGGGATGTTGGACGAGGGTGAGCAACTGGTCGTGGAATCGCTTATGCCATCCGGGGGTGTGATTTTCTCCGACGGCATTGAAAGCGACTTTCTCGTGTTTTCTAGCGGGACCATCGCACGGATTGGTGTGAGCGATCAGGTGGCAACGCTGGTTGTGCCCTAAACCAGCGTCTTAAGTAAGTCCCGTCGAGGACGGGGCAATTTCGTCGACCGTCAGCGCCGCCAGCGTTGATGCCCTTCCGCTGCTTAACGCCGGTACCCCCTTCATCCCCTCGCTCCAGTTATACCGTCCGTTTCTCGCGTTCTGCAGACAAGCAACCGCAAAAAGACGGAGAATTCAAGGTGCGTGCTGCGTGCATGAACAACCTCAAGCAGGTTGGCATAGCGATGAACCGTGGTGCGGTCGCAATGGGGTACATTCCATTACTCTCCGGCGAATTGCCGGCGCAGTTGCTTTCGTCTGCCTTCGAGATCGAATGCAACGAGCAGCGGCACTCCGCCCAACCCTACCTGCAGGGCCCCCAACGATCCGAGTGGCGACCGAATGCGATGTTAGGCCGCCGACGGGAAGGAGCAACGCCCACCAGTCCAGCCATTCCCGAGTTGCCATGTGTCTTCTTACGCGAAACTTCGTCCAGAAACTATTGGGTAGCTAGTGGCAGTTGGTACGCCCAACTACAATCTTCTCTAGATCCTTCCCCTCTGACTGACTCAGTCACACACCTCTTATTCCAACGGCCTTTGAGTTTCTGGCGGGAGCAACGCATGCGATGGTTGGCAGTTCTAGGTTTTCTGTGGGTTTCCTGCGCTCTGGCACAAGCCGAAGTCCTGACGTTGCAGCCAGGTGACCACATTTGCGTCATTGGTAATGGTTTTGCCGAGCGTATGCAACATGACGGATGGCTGGAGACCTTCATTCACAATCGCTTTCCCGATCACCACTTGGTATTCCGGAATTTGGCGGTAGGTGGTGACGAAATTGGTGGATGGAAAGAGGCGAGCCAGCGAATGCGGTCGATGTCGTTTGGTTCACAAGACGAGTGGTTGGGCGGAAATGCTCCCGTTCCACAGCCTGCGAAACTTTCCCCGCGGGATGAGGGGAAGGTGCGTGAGAACCGTCTGGCGACCACAAACACGAACGCCGATGTGATTTTTGCCTTTTTTGGTTACAACGAATCATCGGCAGGGGAAAGCGGACTTGACCGCTTCAAAGCAAATGTTGACGCGTTCCTCAAGCATACTCTTGAGCAAAAGTATAACGGCCGTACAGCGCCGCGAATTGTGTTGTTTTCCCCTTGGCCACAAGAGCACATCGACGATCCCAATCTGCCTAGTCGTGATAGGGTGGACACAGCAAATAGACGGATGCGATCGTATGCTGCTGTCATGAAAGATGTAGCTGCTGCGAACCATGTATTGTTTGTGGACCTGCATGCCCTGGGCTCAAACGAGATGAACACCTCACACTCCCGAAAACAGGCGTTAACTATCAATGGGATCCATCTCAACGAAGCTGGCCATCGGTTGGTCGCGACGGTTATGCACGAAGCTTTGTTTGCTGAAGTGCCTCCGGATACTTCGTCCCTGGAAACATTGCGAAAGGCGGTCAATGATAAGAATTGGATGTGGTTTCATCGCTACCGTACTACCGATGGCTTTTCCACGTACGGAGATCGCGCCTTCCTGAAGTTTTCGGAAGGCCCCGGCGGCTATGGCGAAGGATTGTCGAACTATTCCGTACAGCAACGCGAATTGGAAGTGCTCGACGTGATGACCTCGAACCGCGACCGCGTCGTATGGGAGGTGGCCCGAGGCAATCGTGTTCAGGTTCAGGACGATAACTTGCCAGAATTCATTCCCGTGATATCGAACACACCTGGTTCCCTACCGGACGGACGACATGAATTCCTTTCGGGTGCGGAAGCGATCGATAAGATGACGGTTGGCAAGGGACTGGCAGTGACGCTGTTTGCTGACGAGAAAATGTTCCCGGAACTTGTTAATCCGGTTCAGATGGCCTTTGATACCCGCGGTCGACTCTGGGTAACGGTGTGGCGCACTTACCCGCATTGGAAGCCTACGGAAGCGATGGCGGACAAGTTGTTAATCTTGGAAGACACGGACCAGGACGGAACTGCTGATCGTTGCCAGACTTTCGCGGGAGATCTCCATAACCCCACCGGATTTGAGTTTTGGAATGGTGGAGTGTTTGTGGCTCAAGGTCCCGACATCTTGTTCCTGAAAGATACCAATAACGACGATCAATACGATGTGAAGGAACGCGTTCTGCATGGTCTTGATACCGCTGACACGCACCACACCGCCAATAGTTTTACGATGGATCCAGGAGGTTCGCTCTATTTTCAGGAAGGTACTTTCCATCAAACCCAGATCGAAACTCCTTGGGGAGCGCCGCGACGTGTCGCTGACGCAGCGGTGTTTCGCTTTGAGCCACGTACCTGCAAAATTGATGTGTATGTGTCGTTTGGTTTTGCGAATCCGCACGGGCATGTGTTTGATCGCTGGGGCCAAGACATCGTGTACGACGGCACAGGCGCGGACCCCTACCATGCATTGCTGTTCTCGGGAGATATCGATTTTCCACACAAACATGCCCGACCACCGACCGTCTATGCAAAACGCACGCGGCCCTGTTCGGGAGTGGAAATTTTGAATAGTGGTCATTTTCCGGAGGAGTTTCGCGGAAATCTTCTGGTGAACAACGTCATTGGATTTCAGGGGATGCTGCGTTATCGAGTGGATGAGAAAGACTCCAGCATAACGGCGACGGAGTTGGAGCCGATCGTCGCCTCGTCCGACCCGAACTTCCGACCGGCCGACGTCGAAGTGGCGCCGGATGGGTCGATCTATTTCACGGACTGGCAAAATCCGATCATCGGTCATATGCAGCATCACTTGCGAGATCCGAGTCGCGATCGCGAACACGGCCGCGTCTATCGAATCCGTTGCAGCGACCGTGAACTGATCGTCGCTCCCCCTGTTGCAGGTCAACCGCTGGCTAGCTTGCTCGAACTGCTAAAGAGTAACGACGACCGAACTCGTTATCGCGTTAGAATTGAGCTGTCGAGCCGTCCCACGGACCAGGTGGTTGTTGCAGTCCAAAAATGGTTGGAATTGTTGGACCCCCAAGATGCCGACGTGGAACATCATCGACTGGAGGCTCTCTGGTTGCATCAAAGCCATAATATTGTCGATGTCGAACTGTTAAAGCAGGTCTTGCAATCCCCAGATTACCGGGCGCGGGCTGCTGCGACTCGAGTCCTTGCTTATTGGCGCGACCGTGTTCCTGACGCACTCGAACTCTTGCGCACACAAATCGCTGACGACCATCCAGGTGTCCGTTTGCAGGCGATATGGGCGCTCAGTTTTTTCGGCGAAGCCGATGCAGAGGAGGCCAATGACGTATTGGTCGAGTCACTGATCTATCCGCAGGACGATTTTATCAAATTGGTGTTTCAGGAAACGACCAAGACACTGGAACGTCGAATGAAGGCAGAAACCGAATCAACGCCGTAGGTTGGCGGGACGAGCATGAATTGCAATTCTAACCGTTCGATCGTGGCAACAGTCGGTGTGATAACGTCTGTGGTGTTGTTGGCTGCCTTCGTCATGGCTGGCGACAAGACGAGCGCTGTCGGAGCGCTGTTGAAATTATTGCAAAGTGGAAGACTTCCGGAGGCGCGCACGGAGGCCGTCATCGAAATGATCTGCCAGCGAGGCAATTCGCACGACTTGCAGGTCGTCGTCGATCGTACCTTCCGCGCCGAACCTACCGTGAACGATTTGCAGCGCAAGGTAGTCGTTTGGTTGACCGAAGCGGCCGTGACACGTAAAGAGTTTCCGGCTGGCGATCGATCGTTTGTGCGGAAGCTCATTTCCGCGCCACGGTTGGCTCAGGGTCCGTCGGCTCAGGATTCTGAAGTGCAGCGTGCGGCCATTCGCCTTGCTTCCGCCTGGCGCGAGGAGTCAATAACACCCGATCTGTTGAATTTGGCTCGTGATGTGAATACTCCGGAGGCGACGCAGCGTGTCGTCGTCGAAGGGCTCGGTGCGATCAACAATTCCGACAGTCAGGCGGCTCTTCGGGAACTCTCTTGCAGCACATTGCCGCGTTCCGTGCGCATGCTGGCGGCTGCCGGATTGGCCCACGCGGACTTGGAGACGGCCGCAGATGTCGCAGGTTCGCTCCTGTCGGAGATGGACCCTGCCAGCGAGGATCCGACCGAACTGTTGCAAGCGTTTTTGCAACGGAAAGACGGGCCAGAGCGTCTGGCTGCGGCGCTAAGGGACCACCGTCTGCCGTCCGATACGGCCAAGCGACTACTGAGGGCCTTGTACGCGGTCGGTCGAAGTGACAGTGGACTTGTCGATGTGCTCAGTCAGTCGGCCGGTATGTCCAGAGATGAATCGCCGCCGACTCCGGCACAAATTGCACAGGTAGTGGCCGACGTGACCGCCCAAGGAGATCCATCGCGTGGTGAGCAAATTTTTCGACGGAAAGAATTGAGTTGCATGAGTTGCCACAGTGTCAACCGAGCTGGGGGGCAAGTCGGTCCGGATTTAAGCGGCGTGGGTGGTTCGTCTCCCGTCGATTACATCGTGACTTCGGTTCTCGAACCCAACCGGGCGGTCAAAGAGCAATACGCAACGCGACGGTTTATCTTGTCTACCGGAATCATTTTGACGGGCGTTGTGCTTGATCGCGATGAGGTACAAGTCAACATTCGCGACGCTCAGGGACAAAAGATTGCTGTTCCCGTTGCGGATATCGAAGAAGAAACGGAAGGGCCATCGATGATGCCACAGGGACTTACTAGGTTTCTGACGCACGATGAACTGGTCGACCTTTGCCGCTTTGTATCGGACCTCGGTCGACCGGGGGCTTACGCCGTGCAGACCGCCAAAACAATCCAACGCTGGCGCCAGCTACAAAATGTTCCCACCGAATGGTTGGAGGGTGAGCCGCATCTTGAGCTCCTGCGGCAGATGGTGTTGGCCCGACAAGATTCCGACTGGAAGTCTGTTTACGGGAAAGTCTCTGGTCACTTGCCGTTGGGTGAAATATCGACAGGGAAACTCCCGTGCACATTGGTATTGCAAGGCGAGATACAGGTGTCTCAGGCCGGATCGATCCAAATAAGCATCGAATCGACCGAAAACTTCCAAGCGTGGATGGACACCGATGCCGTAAGTGGCACCAACAAAGATTCCATAATTCTGTCGCCCGGATTGCACGTAGTGACCGTGCGCGTGGAGTTGTCCGAGAGTGAGTCCTCTTCGCTGCGGATAGAATTCCTGACGCCAACGGATTCTACCGTCAACTTCGAGGTCGTCGGGGGCTCGTGACGCAGATGGGGCTTGATCGCGGTCCCTATGCGACGACGTCGAGTAGCACGTTGCCATGGACATCGGTCAATCGCATATCGCGCCCGCCGTATCGAAAGGTCAATCGTTCGTGATCCATCCCCAGTAAGTGGAGGATTGTGGCGTGCAAGTCATGAATTTCAGCGCGATTTTCGATTACGCGGTAGCCCCATTCATCGGTCGCGCCATAGGTTACCCCACTCTTGATTCCGCCACCGCACATCCAAACCGAGAACGCGGTTGGGTTGTGGTCGCGTCCGTTCGAACCCTGGGCAAAGGGTGTTCGGCCGAACTCCCCTCCCCAGACAATCAAGGTTTGGTCGAGTAGACCGCGGGATTTCAGGTCTTGAATCAGGCCGGCAATGGGCAGATCCACGGTCTTAGCATTCTTATTGTGTCCATCGACGAGATTACTGTGCTGGTCCCATCGATCTCCGTTGCCGGCGGGGCCCGTCAGTTCGACGAAGCGAACGCCGCGCTCCACAAGTCGTCGTGCGATCAAACATTGTCGCCCAAAGGTTCGGGTGTTGGCAAATTCATCGTCCAAGCCGTAAAGGCGGCGCGTGGCATCGGTCTCTGTGGAGATATCCACCAACTCGGGCACCGCCAGTTGCATACGGGCTGCCAATTCGTAATTGGCAATTGCGGACTCGATCGCATCGTCGCGCCCATGCTGCTGTAGACCCAAGGCATCCAAGGTGTACATGAGTTCGAGCTTACTTCGTTGCGTACCGGGAACTGTTTCGGTGGGTGCAATGTTGGCCAAGGGAACGTCCGCCGCTTGAAAGACGGACCCCTGGTAACTGGCTGGCAAGAATCCACTATTAAAGTTATCTAGCCCACCAGGTGGAATCAGCCCACCGTTCAGGACAACAAAGCCCGGCAAATTGTCATTTTCACTTCCGAGTCCATACTCGAACCAGGCGCCCATACTTGGACGGCCTTGCAGTCCGCTCCCCGTGTGTAAGAAATAATTCGCGTTCGTGTGCGTCGAGAACTCCGATGTCATCGATCGAATGACGGCGATTTCGTCCACGACACCTGCTAAGTGAGGGAACAAGTCACTGACCCAAATGCCACTCTCACCGTACTGCTTAAATTTCCAAGGGGATTTCAGGACGGTTCCAACGCTGTCAAACTGAGTGGGAAGTAACTCCCCAATAACCTTTCGCGGATCCTGGCCGTGATACCTGTCCAACATCGGCTTGGGGTCGAAGGTATCGACCTGCGAAGGTCCGCCGTCCATATACAGAAAGATGACATTTTGCGCCCTGGCCGGGAAATGTTTCACCGGGAGCGATTTAGCACTGGTCGATCGAGCGGGCAATTGACGGCCAAGCATGGCAGACAGCGCCACGGCGCCAAAGCCGTTTGCCACCTCTTGCAGCGATTGGCGGCGTGAGATCAAGCGACGGTAGCGTCCGCAGGGGTGTCCCGACATGGAATTCACTCTAAGTAGTCGAAAAGTCGATTAAACAGGCAATAATTTCGGAGGTGATTTCGGATCTGTACAATCCAAGCCCATAGTCGCTGTGTATTCTAATGAAGAAACACAAACTCCTTCACATTAAACATGACATGACACATGTCTTCCCAGGCCTGCTCTTCGATACGCTGCGTGGCCCATGACATATCATTGTATGTTTTTCGCCGGTCGTGGAGATACGTTTTTAATACTTGTAGTTCGTCGTCCGTTGGCAAGCGACTCAAAGCTTGCTGATACAGGTGGCGAATGCGAGAAATATCGTCGAGGTGCGCTGCCTCGTTACTGGGGAAGGATGCAACAACAGCCGTTGAGTCGACGACAGTGGCAGTCGTACGTACGAAGTGCATTGCCCATTGTTGGCTTTCGGTCAGAACGAAGGGGTCATTCAGGAGAATCAGTGCTTGCGCCGGCACGTTTGAATTGCTGCGTTGACCTACTGTATTAAATGGAATGGGCGAGTCAAAACCTAACATCATTGGAGACAAGAAGTTTCGGCGTACTTCGACGTAGACGCTGCGACGTCCATTGCCATTTAAGGGGCCGCTTGTCGGTTTGCCCCGCCCTTCCATGAAAGGCGTGACGTGGATTGGCACGCTGGGGCCAAACATGGTGTTGCGCAGTTCGCCTGATACCGCCAAAATGGCGTCGCGAATGGCTTCGCCTGGCAAGCGACGGACCATCATGCGGTGCCAAAGGTTATTGGCAGGATCTTCGGCATCTGCAGCACAAGGATCACTCGACATCTGGTAGGTCTGTGACAAAACCAAGATTCGCAGGATGTGTTTGAGCGACCAGTCATGGCGGACGAGTTCGTGTGCTAGAAAATCCAAAAGCTCGGGGTGCGTGGGAGGTTGCCCCAACACGCCAAAGTTATCGACGGTAGGGACGATGCCGCGTCCAAATACATGATGCCACAGTCGGTTGACGATGACTCGAGCCACCAGATGTCTTCCATCGACCAAGAGATGCGAAGCTAGTTCGCTGCGGCCACAGTGATCGGTCGGTGCCGTGGGCTGCAGGTCACCTGCGATCGCGACAGGCAGCCGCCGGGGAGCGATGGCGCCAAGCGTTCGAGGATTCCCTCGGATCGCAATCGGTCGATCGAGACCTGTCCCATCGGCAGATGCAAGTGCGAGGCGCGGGGGGGGAAGAGCGTCCTCATATTGTTTCCATTCAGCTTGCAAATCTGCCATTTCCGCTCGTTTGTCGGATGGGAGCGAAATGAGTTCGTCCTGCATGAGGTCTCGCAGCCATTCCTGCTGGAACTCGTTGATAGCATTGTTGCGCCAGTCGCTTAATGTGGTTGCATGCAGATGGGCGAGACGTGCCGCAAGACCCTCCATGGTTTCGTTGGCCGGTCCTGTACCAAGCTTCAGCACGACCTGCGCTGCGAGTGTTGGAGGATCGATAGGACCTCGGTGAGCTTGGCGAATGTCACGTATCGCCATGTATCCGTCGCCGCGATCGAGCGCCTCCAAATAGACGCGATGGCCAATGTATTTGTCGAGATTGTCTGTTTGCTCGAAGCTCAGGAATGGGCCATTCGTATTTACGTCGGTATAGGTATGAGAAAAGAGCAATCGCGATGCGTCGGACATGAAGTATCCGTCCACATACACTCGCAAGAGGCCGTTGCGCGCTGCGACACGGTAGTGCAGTCGCGGTTCCCGCAGGATAAACGTCGGTGAACGCCAACTCCCCATCAACTTCGCCGACCATCTGCCGCTGTCCAGTACACTCAAACTTCGCAGCATGGGAGAAGCTGCCAACGGATCCCAACCGCCTCGCAAGACTCCTGAGGCGAAAGCAAATCCCGAGGAATTCAAGGAATTCGTGTCAACGCTCCATTGTTCCAGGAGTGGGAGACTATCATGCAGGTATTCCTGGTAGCCCTTTTGGTAAGCTTCGTGTTGCGCATGTTGGGCCGACAAGAATTTGCTTACCTCCCATTGACCGTCGGTCGCCTTTTGTTCCGCTAACAGTGCGTCTCGCCAAATCGAAAGTGGGTGCCCCGCGCGAATTTGCGGAGAAAGAATCGCTGTTATCCAATGTTGGACCGAATTTGGGGATAGGCGATAGCGATCACCTGCTGCAGCCAGGATCATCCCGGACTGCTCGTCCCCTGGGGTGGCTTGGGGAGGAAGTCCATCGGGGGTCTGAGTGAACAGGCCGTTGCGCACTGCGTCGCGAGTCGCCAGAAGTGATCTACGGAACACGTCGGCTCCGTCGGTCGATTCTATGGCGTAAGCGTGTCGCAGAGTGTCGCTCGCGCGACGAACTGTTTCCTGCATGCCAGCGACGATGTTTGCTACCTGACCTTGTGGGTCGACTTGTGTAAATTGGCGTCGTGAGTCCTGTACATACCCTGCGAGCGAATAGTAGTCCTGCGACGATATGGCATCGAATTTATGATCATGGCAACGTGCACATGCCACGGTCAAGCCGAGGAACGTCTTGCTCATGACGTCGACCATGTTGTCGAGTCGCTCCGCTTCGTCCATCAGCACATCGGTAGGTGCATGTACCGCTTCGCCCAGCCACCAAAAAGCGCTGCCGAGAATCGACTCGTTGAATCCCTCGCTGGGATGGATGCGTGGAACTTCCAATAAATCTCCCGCAATGTGTTCACTGACGAATTTGTCGTAACGGACGTCTGCGTTGAATGCGCGAATCAGATAGTCTCGATACTCAAAGGCATGGGGCACGGCGTAATCAAACTCATGTCCGTACGTTTCGGCGTACCGTACCAAGTCCATCCAATGCCTGGCCCAATGTTCGCCGAAGCGTGGTGAACTCATGAGCCGATCGACATAGGCTTCGATGGCGTTGGGACGGGAGTCGGCAACAACTTCGTCCACCTCTTGAATGGCTGGTGGAACACCGAGCAAATCAAAGCTCAAACGTCGTACCAATGTGTGCCGTGAGGCGGGCACTCTAGGAGACAACTGCGCGGCTTCGAGACGCGACAGTATGAAGGCATCCACCGAATTATTCATCCAACCGGTGAGTTGAACTTGAGGCGGAAGCTCGTTGCGCAGAGGTTGCCAACACCAGTGAGTTGCCTTGCGGGCTTGTAAGTCGAACTCGATGGACTTGGTCGGTGCAGTGGTTTCATGTTCGGGCCAAAACGCACCGTCTCGCACCCAGGTCTCGAGTACTGCGATCTCTTTCTCCCTGAGGCGCCCTTTGGGTGGCATTTCGTAGGGGCCCTCGTAGCGGACCGATTGGATGAGCAAACTCTCGGTGGGATTTCCGGGTACGATTGCCGGTCCGGTGTCACCTCCTCGCAATAGCGACGCCCGCGAGTCCATCCGCAAGCCCCCTTTCACCGACTTCGTCTTGGGACCGTGGCATGAGAAACATTTTTCCGATAACAGCGGACGGATTTGTTGTTCGAAAAAGTCGGCTTGCTGGGAATTCGGGACCGGCGATTGGACAAGAGCAATCGGCGGGACGTCGTTGGATGAAGCCGACGTGACGATAGCCACGATCATCGCGCCGCAAGTCAAGAGACGCAGGAAGGTTTTGTTCATGGCGGCGTTCCAATCAGCGGCAATGTTGTTGTCTCTTACAGTGGTAACACTGCTGTTCCTCACAGCGCCGAGACCGTTGGATCTCGGAAGACGTTGCAAAATAAAACGTTGCAACCTCAAGCACCCGTGGAACGCCGACTGGGCCATGCCAGCACGAAAAGACCTTTGCCGATCGAAGCTCCCTTCAAATATACTTGCGTCGACTTGGCCAAACAACCTTCGCTCTCACAATAGTCCCGTCGATATGCGCACGGCACCGTCGCTCGGACTCCACGTGAGGTCCGATGGCAGTAATCAATGACGATCCTAGCCCATCCGCCGGGGTCTGCACCTGCGTTTGAGATGGACTTAGGGCGTGTGTGGCATGTCGGTACGAAAGGCGGAAGCCGGAAGGCCAGTTCGATTCATGAGGTTGGGCTCGGCGATCTGCATCCGCCCAACAAGCGTGAAGTTGGCCACCGCTTGGCTCTTTGTGCGCTCGCCAAGACGTACGATCGCAAGGATCTAGTCTATAGCGGCCCTCTCTATCGCCACTATTTCATCCGCGGAGATCGGATCGTGTTGGAGTTTGACCACGTTGGCAGCGGCTTGGCGTCGAGGAATGGTCAGCCCCTCGATTGGTTTGAAATCGCCGGCGAGGATGGCAAATTTGTTTCCGCCATGGCCACCATTGAGGGATCGACGGTTAGCGTGTCGAGCCCGCACGTTCCGCGTCCCGTGGCGGTTCGTTTCGGCTGGGAGCAACTGGCGAATCCCAATCTCATGAACCGCGAGGGACTCCCGGCGTCGCCGTTTCGCACCCCCTAGGCCCGGTGGATAATCGGGCAATCGGGCCGCCTTCGTTTTTTGTCACGGCCGAACACTTGCTGTTCCGGAAAAATATTCCTGTTACTTGGGCCAGCTCCAGACAGCTATCTCGCGCCGAACGCGAAGCCCGACATAATTGTCGATGGGAATTGGATAACCCCCCACCGCGTGGGAATCGGCCGCCATTTCTGCGGTAGCACTCCATGTCGGCAGGTCGAGCGTCATCATTTTGCCGGCAGCTTTTTCGGTGAGCCAACGATACGTTGGAATTGCTCGCAGTTCCTGACATACTCGCCGATTTACGGCTCTTCCCTGCCCAGCTAGAATGGAGAGATCCCGCTCGTTGCGATTTCGTGCAATCGCCTTCCAGATAAAGTGGCTTCTTCCCATGAATCGTCCGTTGCTATTCTGCTCGATTTTCAGCGGCTTTTTGCTGGGAGCCGCGTCGGCACAGGCGGTTGAGCCGTTGCTTTTCAATCGGGATATTCGGCCAATCCTTTCCGATAAATGTTTTGCCTGCCATGGAAACGACCCGAACAAGCGAACTGCCGATATGCGGTTGGATGTGCGGGAATCAGCCATTACTGCCCGCGGCATTGTTCCAGGCCGGCCCGACGAAAGCGAAGCTCTGACCCGCATGATGAGCGACGATCCGGACGTGCAAATGCCACCTCCAGGGTCGAAACTAAGCCGTCTTTCGCCGCACGAAATCGCAATCATTCGCCAGTGGATCGCCGAAGGGGCCGCCTATCAGGACCACTGGTCATTTGTTCCGCTTCAACCGATTCGGCCAAACCACGATCGTGCGCCGACGGAAATCGATGCATTTGTGTGGAAGGGATTAGCCACACGCGGACTAGTGCCGCAGCCCGAAGCCGATAAGTCGACACTACTCCGTCGAGTGAGTTTTGACCTGACCGGCTTGCCACCATCACCGGCTGAGGCGCAAGCGTTCTTAGCGGACAATTCGCCAGACGCGTACGGCCGCGTCGTTGACAGACTTTTGCAGTCGGTTGGTTTCGGTGAACGGATGGCAGTCGATTGGCTCGATATAGCGCGCTATGCCGACAGCTACGGGTTTCAGGTCGATCGGGATCGCGATGTCTCCCTATGGCGAGACTGGGTGATCAAGGCGTTTAACACAAATCTTCCGTTCGATCAGTTTGTTCACTGGCAACTGGCCGGTGATCTATTGCCCAATCCAACTGACGAGCAGATTGTGGCCACCGCGTTCAATCGTTTGCATCAACAAGAGTCGGAAGGCGGGAGCGTCGAAGAAGAGTATCGCGTCGAATACGTGTGCGATCGCGTACAAACATTTTCCACTGCTTTTCTTGGATTAACCTTCGAATGTGCTCGTTGCCACGATCATAAGTATGACCCGTTGACGCAGCGCGATTACTATCAGTTGTTCGCGATGTTCCAGAACATCGATGAGTCGGGCTTGTATTCTTACGCTCCGCCCACGATACCGACTCCGACGCTGTCGATTGTCGACGTGCCAACAAAAGCACGGATCGAATTGTTGCAACGGAAAACGAAAGATCTCGAGATGCGATGGCACACGTCGAAGGAAGAGTCCCACGAAGCGTTTTCGCATTGGCTCAACGACCGGCCGACCGAGATCAAGATCGACAACGAGTTGGCTCGTTATGGTTTTGAGACCATCGAAGGGAATAAACTGGCCAATGATGTAGCAGCCGACAAGCCGGCGGTACTGGGTGGCGATGCTAAATTTGTGGCGGGAATTGCGGGGCAAGCGATTGAGTTTACGGGCGATGATGGGTTGATATTGCCTTTGGGAAAGTTCGCGCGACACGAACCCTTTAGCGTTTCGTTGTGGTTGAAGACTCCGCGTGAACTGGAGCGGGCGGTCGTGTTGCACTGCACGAGGGGATGGACTGATTCCGGTAGCCAGGGCTATGAGCTGTTGATCATCGACGGTCACTTGCGTTGGTCGCTCAATCATTTTTGGCCAGGAAACGCGATTTCCATCGAAGCGAGTCAACCGCTGCCGGTCGCTGAATGGACACATGTTGTTGTTTCATCCGACGGGAGTAGCCGAGCGGATGGATTGAGACTGACGGTCAACGGCAGACCGGCTGAGGTTAGCGTACTCAAAGACCATCTCACGAAACAAATCACAGGAGAGGGTGGCGATCAGCTCACGATCGGACAACGATCGCGAGATCGAGGATTCCCCGGGGGGCAGGTCGACGAATTGCGTGTGTTTGGTCGAGCGTTGTCGCCGCTGGAGTCTTTGGCCACGTTCCATGGCGAGGCTGCGACTCGCCTGCTGCAGTTGCCTAGCGAACAGCTCACGCCTGCCGATCGAGCGATGTTGTTCGAACATTTCGTGACGACGGTCGATGAAGACCAACGACAACAACTCACAGCGATTTCTGCGGCGAGAGTAGAACAGAATCAATTGATGGACTCGGTTCGTGAGTTAATGGTCATGCGGGAACTCCCCCAACCTAAGCAAGCGTTTGTGCTTCGTCGCGGGGAGTATAACGGTCGCGGAGAGGAAGTTTTTTCGAGTGTACCGGCCGCGTTTCTGCCACTCCCCGACAATGCCCCGAGCAACCGACTGGGTCTGGCTCAATGGTTGACCGATCGCAAACATCCGCTCACGGCTCGAGTGACGGTAAATCGGCTATGGCAAGGTTTATTTGGAGTTGGCTTGGTGAAGACCGCCGAAGATTTCGGTAGTCAGGGGACGCCACCACTCTATCCCGAATTGCTCGACTGGTTAGCGCTGCGATTTATCGATAGCGGATGGGATACCAAGGCGATTCTCAGGACGATTGTGATGAGCCATACGTATCGTCAGCGGAGCGTTGCGGATGCGGAAATCATGGCGGATGACCCCGAAAATCTATGGTTGGCACGCGGGCCGCGTTTTCGACTTTCCGCCGAAATGATCCGCGATAATGCGCTCCTATCTGCAGGGTTGCTTCATCCACAGGTGGGCGGAGCGCCGGTGTTTCCGTACGAAATGAGCGAGTCATTCAAACCGACGAGTCCCTCGAGCGGCAGTGGCTTGTACCGTCGTAGCATCTATACGCACTGGCGGCGGACTGGTCCGCCGCCAGCATTGGTCGCTTTTGATGCGCCGCGTCGGGCCGTGTGTACCGCCCGCCGAGAACGAACCGATTCACCCTTGCAGCCACTTATTCTGCTAAATGGGATACAATACGTCGAGGCCGCGCGTGTCTTGGGAGAAAGCTTGTATGTTGAGGCGAAGGGGGACGTAACTGCGATGATTGAGCGGGGATTTGTGCAGTGTCTCAGTCGGAAGCCAGATACGCGTGAGTTCGAGATACTCAAACGTCTCTACAATGAGCAGTGTGACTATTTCACTGAACACGCGTCGGAGGCCAATGCGCTGTTACATGTTGGCGCAACGGCCCATCAATCCAGTGTGCCGATACCACACGCCGCCGCTGCGTGTGTCCTGGCACAATCGCTGCTCAATCACGATGAATCGGTGGTGAAACGATGAAGGCAGATGACGTAGCACAGCAAGTTGTACCAGACGGAGAGGTTTATGACGGCCGCCGGCGTTTCCTCCAGCGATTTGGTCTGGGGATCGGCGGAATCGCGCTATCGGAAATGTTGACACGTGACTCGGCCGCCGCGTTGGTAGATCGCGGTGTGCTCGGATCGCCTCATTTTGCGCCGAAGGCCAAGCGGATTATTTCTTTATTCATGTCAGGAGGGCCGTCGCAACTAGATCTATTGGACTACAAGCCCCTCTTAAAGGAGAGACATGGTCAGCAGTTGCCCGAAAGTGTACGCGGTGGTCAACGACTGACGGGTATGTCAGGGAACCAAGCTTCAATTCCGATGGTCGGTTCGCCGTTTCGATTCAAACAGCATGGACCAGCAGGGGCGTGGTTCAGCGACAAGCTGCCGTTCACCGCTGGTATCGCCGATAAGATTTGTGTCGTCAATTCCATGTACACCGAAGCGATCAATCATGGGCCCGGTGTGACGCTGCTGCAAACGGGAACACAAATCGCGGGTCGGCCGAGTTTCGGTGCGTGGCTGAGCTACGGACTGGGTCAGGAGAATGCCAACTTGCCGTCGTTCGTCGTGCTCGTCACGAATGGTAAGGGGGGACAGCCGCTAGGAGCCCATTTGTGGGGCAGCGGATTCCTGCGATCGCAATATCAAGGTGTGTTGTTTCGGGCAGCCGATGATCCAGTACTCTATTTGCGAAATCCGGGCGGACTAGGAGCCGAAGGTCGGCGGATGTTACTCGATCGCCTGCAGGAACTGCATGAGCATCAACTCGAAACGACGCCGGATGCGGAAATTCAATCGCGGATCGACAACTATGAAATGGCCTACCGGATGCAGACGAGTATTCCCGAGGTAACGGACTTATCCCAGGAGTCTCCGCACGTTCTCGAATCGTATGGTCCCGACGTTGGTAAACCGGGCACGTTTGCTGCGAATTGCCTGCTGGCGCGGCGGCTCGCTCAGCGTGGCGTGCGATTTATCCAACTGTATCCCCAGGACTGGGATCATCACGGCGACGTTCCCGGTCGTATTCCGGCGTTATGCACGGAGACCGATCAACCCGCCGCCGCACTGGTCAAAGACCTGGAGCAACATGGCCTGTTGGACGATACGTTGGTGGTGTGGGGTGGGGAATTCGGCCGGACCAACTATTGCCAGGGAAAAATATCCGATAAATTTGGGCGTGACCATCATCCCCGCTGTTTTAGTATCTGGCTGGCAGGTGGCGGCGTGAAGCCAGGAAGCCAATACGGCGCCTCCTGCGAATTCGGTTACAACATCGCCGAAAATGGCATGCACGTGCACGACCTGCATGCGACACTGTTGCACCTCTTGGGCATCGATCACGAACAACTCACGTACAAATTCCAGGGCCGTCGTTATCGGCTGACCGACGTGCATGGAAATATAGTTCGAGAGATATTGGCCTGATGATTCAGTCGCGATGGCCCATCATTCAACGCGTCGGATGCGCAAATGGTTGAGGCGTGTGGCTTTTTGCACGCGGTTATCTTCGTGGGAAGTAAGTGTGACCCGGCCATCTTTGACAGCGACAAGTCGCGTGATTTCGCGGGTTTCCTTGCGCGGTAGCACCAGGTCCTTGCAGAATTCGATGCCTTCAACATAAATCGTGGCGCGTTCCTGGCCGTAAACCGTTTCTCCCACACAGACCATTACCTCATACTGGCCGTTTTCGACTTCGATTTCCCACGCGGTGTCCGCCATAAAGTGAATAAAGGTGTTTCGCAGCGGATCATGGGCATCTCCGCGTGAAGCGAGGCGGGTGCGCATATCGCGCGTCCAGCCGTAGAAATAACCACTCGGTTGCGACCGAAACGTTTCGCCGCCGGCCGGCAAGTATCCGTCCGGAAGCGGTGCACTCTTGTGTTGAAAGTTAATACTCACTTCACGCGGCAGTTTTTTTGTGACGTGATAGAATCGTTCCCGGACAATGTCGCTCTGGACAACCTGTCCGCCGTCTTGCTGCCAAATTGTGCGTGCAGACATGTCGGCCGCGGCCGTGAGTTCGATGGGCGCCCCGTACCTTGCTGAATCTAGTGTTGGTTCGCAGCGGACTCCTGCGCGTCGCAGTTAAACGAAGAAAGAGACGCCTACGGCTTGCCGTTAAACGAAGAAAGGATCGCCTTTGCGGCGTTGTGACCGGGGGCTCCGGTTACCGAACCACAGGGGTGAGTCCCTGACCCGCACAGCCAAAGTCCATCCAGTGGCGTCTGGTAGGCAGACCAGGCTGGCAAGGGTCGGCGGTGAAGTAACTGGTCGAGCGTCATATCGACATGGCGGATGGAAGCGTCGGTGATCGCGGTTTCCGATTCGATGTCGGCTGTGGTGTATAAACGTTGCCATTCGATCAACTCGCGAAACCCCGGCGCGTACTGTTCAGTCGTTTGAACGATCGATTCGAGTACTCGAGGACGCCACTCGTCCCAATCGCCATCCCGTGGACGAATCGGAGCGAATCGCACCCAGATGCCAAGAATCTGCTTACCAGGCGTTGCCATTTCGGGAAGGAGCAGCGTCGGAAATTGTAGACTGAGGATTGGTTGGCGCGCGGGGATACCCGCTTGCGCATCGAGCCAAGCCTGTTCGTAGTATTCCAGCGAGGGGGCGATTCGGGCCGCACTGACATCGACGTCACGGGGCAGGCATGAGAATTTTGGCATACCGCTCAGCACAGCGTGATACTTCATATAACCCGCGCGCGTCTTAATCCGCTGCACCTGGTTGCGGAACTCCGAGGGGATATGCTTCTCGTCCACCAGTCGGAGAAAAGTCCGCTTTGGATCGGCGTTGGATACGACGATTTTCGCTCGAAGTTCGGTTCCTCCTTGCAGGCGAACGCCGCACGCGCGACCCTGTTCGACCAGCACGGTTTCAACGGGCGATTCGGTGCGGATCGTGACTCCAAAACGTCGCGCAGCGTCGGCCAAGGCGGCTGAGATCTTCCCCATGCCGCCTCGCACGATACCCGCTCGTCGTTCGATCCCAGCGCCATCATTGGCCGATTCCACGACTTCGGCGAGCAGAGACCCGACAGCGGTGGGGTAGCCGCAATCGTCGGCACGTGCCAACGCGCACTTGATTTTCTCGCTCACAAAATAATCGCCCAGGACGTCCCAGTGGCTGCGAGTCAACATCGCCTCCAGCATCGGCTGGTGTGGCGTCCCGCGGTATCGGTCGTACAGTTCCTTATGCGTCGGGGGATGGTGGCTCAGGAAAAATTCCTGGGCAATCTCTTTGCCTCGCTGCATCAGTTCCTGATACGCGAAGAATCCGTCGACTTCGCTTTGCCCATACTTTGCCAGGCCGGCCGCCGATTTCTGCGCGTCACCCCACCACAGGATGTGATCGCCGTCGGGAAACGGAGACAGCAGCTTGGGTTCCGGTTCGATAACCTCGAAAGCATCGGCGGGTACTTCCAGGTCGCGGCAGATGGTCGGTCCAGGGCCCAGAGCGTTGTAGGCAAAGGTAGAGAAATGGCAGCCTGGCACCAATTCTTCCGTCACACAGGCACCACCGATGCGATGGCTCCGCTCGACAATCAGTACGTCGAGTCCAGCCTTGGCCAAGTAAGCTGCACAAACAAGTCCGTTATGGCCAGCGCCAATTACGATCGCGTCAGCGTCGCGGTGTGTCATCGACTAGTATCCGTTGGGAAGGGAGATAATGATAGCTTCATTGATACCGGCAAGCATCGTTCAGTCCTGGCATGGTCGATATTCTATTGATTTTTCCCCTTGGGTACAGCCATCGGTTGCATTGTCGCCCTTCGCTCCGCGAAGGCTGCGGTTTTTCTGTAGAGCCCTTGCGGCAAAAAGAAAGCAGCCGCACCGCGACGCGGTACGGCTGCTGAGATTGCATTGAGCGTCTGTTGCAAACCGAACGCTAATTTACGAACGGCGGCGAGCGACCAGCAGCCCGACCAAACCTACGCCCAGGATACCGATACTGGCAGGTTCTGGTACCGAGGTTGGACCGACGTCGGCTTGACCCCAGCAGTTGTATACCTCAGCCAAGTCGGCACCGTCGACAGTGCCATCCTTGTTGATATCGGCCTGGGCGTTGTTGGTCGCCCAGTTGTTGTAGACGATCGCCACGTCGGCGCCATCCGTTGTATTGTCACCATTCAGGTTACCCACGCAGCCGCCTACTGATGGAGCGTTCAGCGCTTCGCCGATCGGTACGATGGAGTTGACAGTGCGGAGGTAATCCATTTGGAACGGCAAACTCGAGGAGCCACTTCCTTGATTGTCCTGATGGATATAAAAGGTCCGGTTTCTTGCGACCTTGGCTCCAATCGGCCCCTCGATGTTGGCCAGCGCGAGATTGAAGGTGTGAAGATCAGAGGGAGCTTCCTTGAGGAGCAAGCCATCGAAATAGATATCCATGTATCCGCTTGTTGGGCTGCCAGTTTCCTGATTCCCCGTATAGTCTTGTATCACCCGTACAACGTGCCATCCGTCATCGTAGGGGACGGTTTCGTCAGTCACCGAGCTGTTGTTATCGCCGCCCCCAGCTGCGTTCATACCCAGGTCAATTGTTACTTTGGGTCCGTCTTCTTCGGTTGCTCGCAAACCATATTTGAAAGTCCACGGGACATTTCCCGTACTGTCACTGCTGACGGCAACCGGGAAATTCCATGCTGCCGGGGCTGCTTGATCCAACATGTCACCCAGAGGGGTGGTCGACCGAAACTTAAATTCCACAGTAAACTGTGCTGCGCCAGCGATCGGGCTGGGCCGGCTTGTCCCGAGTGGCCCGTCGATAACTCCCATTCCGTGACTGATGTCGCCACCCACATCTCCCGCAAACTCCCAAATGCCCCCCGTTTCGGTAATGGCGTTTCTGAACGCGTCTGCCTGCGGAAATTTTGAGGAAGTACACGCTCCATATGGTGAAGGAGCGGCTTCGCCACTGCATCGTCCCCATCGCGCCGGATCGGGGTCTGCGTTCATCTCTTCCGACCAGGTTGCGTTAGCTGCGTACGAATTCACTGAAAGTTTCAAAAACGCCACGAAACCAAGCAGAATTACGCTAGATTTCATCAATTTCATCTCCCCAAAAGCCAAAGAATCTTTTAAACGAAAACGGATTTACCATAACACAGCTTCCGCTGCCGCGTACAAGACGCCCGTCAGCGTGTACTGCTTCTTTATAATCGAATGACTCGGATATGTCTAGTTTTTTCCGGGGGAGATTCACTTTCGGGGCATTTATATGCGGGCGGTCAGCGGCTGGCGACCACCTTTTATTGGATGATTCGCGTCCCCTTTTGCTCCGCGAAGGCCGCGGTTTTTCTCTAGAGCCCCTGCGACAAAAAGGAAGCATCCGCACCGCTACGCGGTACGGATGCTGAGATTGCATTGAGCGTCCGTTACAAACCGAACGCCAATTTACGAACGGCGGCGCGCTGCGAGCAGCCCGACCAAACCTACGCCCAGGATACCAATACTGGCAGGTTCTGGCACCGAGGCTGGACCAACGTCCGCTTGACCCCAGCAATTGAATACGGCTGCGAGATCAGCTCCGTCGACGTTGCCATCGCCGCCCGGTACGTTGATATCGGCTGGACTGCCGGGAGCTGCCGGTCCCCACGCGTTGTAAATGATCGCGACGTCGGCACCGTCCGTTGTCCCATCGTTGTTGAGATCGCCGCCACAGCCGCCCGTTGCCGGAGCGTTCAGAGCTTCACCGATCGGTACAACGGAGTTTGTAATGCGCATGTAGTCGATATACGCCTCTTGGCGAGACCGTGAATCGCCCGACCCGCCTTGCCCATACTGGCGGACATACAAGCTGCGTGTGCAGAGGAAACCGGCGAATTGGCAGGCGAGGTTCGCGTTGGAGATGTCGATGGTGCCGATCAGAGTGTCATCGAAATAGACCTTTTGGAACGACGCATCTTGCGTCATTCGCACTTTGTGCCAAACTCCGCGTGAAGTTTGTTCGCCCGGAGTCTCGACGATTACCGACTCGGACGCCTCACTGCTTTTCAGTTGTCGAAAACTTCTCGCCGGACTCAATCCGTCGTGGTAATCGATCGGCACATGTGTGAACGCGCCAACGCTGACAGCCATCGGGTAGCTTTCAAACAGGGACGAGTGCGGAGAATCAATTTCTTCTTGCGTGTACGGATCTTCACTAAGCAGGTACCTCATCTCAAACGTCCATTCCGCAAGGCCGTGAGTTGGGGTCACCACGTGCGGCAGAGGTTGCGAAGTAAACGCATTGACACCGTCCGCGTTTGTCCAAGCCATGCCGCCACCCGCTCCTCCCCACGGGATCTTCCAAGCGCCAACACCGTCTTCGAGCAAAGTAACAGGATCAGCCAGAACAATATCGCTCGCTAGTAAACCATCCGCGTCGTCCAGTGGACGCTGCCAATTGATGCCCGGCAGTTCGTTTCCCTCTTCGAACCAAATCGCCGTAGCGGCCATTGACTGTGCCGAAAGCAACGCCAAGGCGAATACGCTTAGCAGATTCATAACTAATTTCATCAAACTCTCTCCTAAAAGGCCAGACTATCGAAAATCAACGGGTGACGATCCGTGTTGACCGACATTGCCGCTCCACTTGTTTTAATCGGAAAATTAATAACTGTCTAGTCTTTTCTCGCTTGACGGTACTGCAGTTATCGAGGTGAATATGTGGCTTTTCTTGATTTTTGAGCGGGTATGCCTGGGTGGATAAGAAGTTGGCAAAGGAGGCGAATTGGCTGGGACAATGATGTTGCGCATTGTGTGCCGCATTGTGCTTCCCGTTTCGTAATCTGGCCCCCCTCTCCCCCGCAGACGGGGCGAGGGAGTAAGTCTGCATTGTCCCCCTTCGCTCTGCGTAGGCTGTTGCATTGTCGCCCTTCGCTCCGCGAAGGCTGCGTTTTTCTCTAGAGCCCCTGCGACCAAAAGAAAGCAGCCGCACCGCCAAGCGGTACGGCTGCTAAGATTGCATTGAGCGTCTGTTACGAACCAAACGCCAATTTACGAACGGCGGCGAGGCTTGCTAGTTCCAGCTGTCAGAGTCCGATACGGCAACCAACGTCCCCCTTTCGCTCCTTTCGCGGAGCGAAAGGCGACATAGGAGCCCGGATCGCTCTGCGAAAGGCGACTAGGAATCTACAGAAAACCCGTACGGTTGTCGGTAATTCTTGGTCAGCAGTTGATCAGCTTCTGGGCAATCGACAAACTTTCCGGCCTGTTCGTCGAATTCCAGGACACCGCGTGTGCGGTAGGCAATTTCGCCAAAGTGAACCAGTGCGCAACTCCGATTGGAGATTTCTGCAGACGCACGCGGTTGCGTTCGCTGCCGAATGCAATCGAAGAAGTTGGCCATATGTTCGTGATAGCCGTGTTGGCCTCGCAATTCTTTCCCTTCCGTCGGGCCTTTCTTTTCTTTGTTTCCCAGGAAGACACTGAAGGCGCCGCGTCGTGAGAAGACCATATAGCCTTCCGTCCCGTAGAATACATTCCCATTGTCAAACCCAAACAAACCGTAGCCCGTGAATGGGTAGTTTTCGTAGATCAAGACTCGACCGTCCGGATATTCGTAGATGGAATGCATGTTATCGGGATATTCACTGATGTTCTCATACGACATTACGCGTCCGCCGCGGGCCGTAATTTTTTTCGGCAGCGTATCGACCCCCAGGCCCCAAGCCGCCATGTCCAGATCATGGATGCCATCGTCACCAATTTCGCCGTTACCGTAGTCGCGGAACATCCGCCAGCTGCCATGAAACCTGTGTTTGTTAAACGCATGGGCCGGCGCGGGGCCCAGCCAACGGTCGTAATCGACCCCTTCCGGAGGAGTGCCATCGGGCAGTGCCTTAAATCCTTCTCGGGTCTCGGCAGTCCAAGCACGAGCAACTTTGACCTCACCGATGATTCCTTCCTTGAGGAGTCTTCCCGCTTTTTCCGTGATCGGACTGCTGCGCATCTGGCTGCCATGTTGCACAATACGGCCATGTTTCTTCGCCGCCGCGATCAGTGCCGGTCCTTCGTTGTAGACGTGTGAGAGGGGCTTTTCTACGTAGACGTCTTTCCCCTCCTGAATCGCACGCAGGGCGATCGGGGCGTGCCAATGGTGGGGCGTGGCAATCACACAGGCGTCGATGTTGGGGTCGGTCAGGACATCTTCAAAACGCGAAGTATGTCGCGGCTTATCGGTTTGGTACTTCGCGAGTTCTGCGCCAATCCGATCAATGCGTTGCGGATCGACGTCACATAGCCAGCCTACCGTCATCTGTTCACGTTGCGACAAGAGACTATCTTGGACGTGACCACCCATCATTCCACCGCAGCCGATCAGCCCCAGGCGGATTTTGCGATTGCTGTCAGCGGCCTGGGCGTGAACACCCCCCAGCGAAGCGATGGCGACGGCCAATGCCGCTTTTTCGGTCGATTGCTGCAAGAATTCGCGACGGTTCGTTGTTTCGCTCATTGGATATCTCGTAAGGCGGGATGTTGGGAAGTGGGCTCGGGCGGGTTGTGTCTGCCGCGGGACGATGCCCCCAGGTATCGGCTCCATTTTAGCATAGGGCTGCTGGGTGTGTATATGGTGTGAGACACACCTTCGCCCGGCCGGCACCGATACGCAGTCGGCACGGTAGCCCAATGGGCGTCAGTTACGGCTTGACGCGGGGAACGGATTTCTCACGGAGACACAAAGGCACGGAGAGGCATTGGATATCGCGGAACGGATAACGAAATCGGAGCGGTGGTAGTGAACGGAGCATGTTAGTAGACTGAGTGGCTTTCACAGCATCATGACCTTGGTCTGGATTCCTTCCCTGTGTCTCCGTGTCCCTGTGAGAAGCAGATGATATCGAGCCAGGGGATGACGGCGAGCGGCGGAAATCGAGTCGACTTGAATCAGGGGTACCGGCCGCCGCCGCGAGATCCGTAGCGATGTGAAGCCAATGACTGACCTTATGGAAGCGTTTGCCGATTGCCCGTCACTAGGCCATCGCGTGCGGACGGTCTTAGACGCATTGCCCGAGTATGTTCAACGGGATCTGTTGGACGATCCACGATTCAGTATTTCCCTCGAGAACTTTGTACCGGGGAAAGGGTGGACACTGTGGATGGCTTGTCCTGGCCCTCATGGCAGTAGCAGCCGATCCGTTGTGCTCCGGCCTCGGTTGGCAGAGTGCTCTTTGGAATTTGCCCATTACGTGATCGCCCACGAGTTCGCCCACGCCTATTTGAGGAACGGCGGTTGGGGCGAGATTGAGGACGTCGAGGAAGCGGCCGATGCCCTCGCGGCCAGTTGGGGATTTTGCCGCACTTAAGGTGTCCTTCAAAAGTTGTCATTCAAACTCTCGTACACACCATTTGCTTTTGCTCGTTCAAGATTCGGCAGCCGTCGTTCGTTCGTGGTCTCCGTTGGACAATGAATAGGAGTTTTCTGAAGTGGCCGATTCAACCCCAGTAGCCCTTGTGACCGGTTCCGCCACGGGAGTCGGTCGAGCTTGTGCGATACGGCTGGCGGAGCATGGATTCGACGTCGTGATCAACTATTCCCAGAGCGAAGCTGAGGCCCAAGAAACCGCACGGTTTGTGGCAGACGTAGGGCGACGGAGTCTGGTCATTGCCTGTGATGTAAGTGATGATGCCGCCGTAAATCGCATGATTACGCAAATTGAAGCGACGTGGGGGCGTCTGGATGTGCTCGTCAACAACGCCGGTTGCACGTACTTCGTGGAACATCGGGAGCTCGATGCACTTACGGAGCCCATGTGGGACCGCATTTTGTCGGTGAATCTGAAGGGGCCGTTTTTTGTCACGCGGGCTGCGGTACCACTCCTGAGAAAGTCGGCGCAAGCTTCGGTAGTGAATGTGAGTTCGGTTGCAGGAATGGGCGGACTGGGATCGTCGATCGCGTACTGCGCCAGCAAGGGAGGGCTCAACACGATGACCCGCTCTCTTGCGCGCGCACTGGCTCCGGCGATCCGCGTGAATGCAGTGTGCCCCGGCCCGATCGATACCCGTTGGTTACGCGGATGGAAAACGGACGATCAAATCGAGAGGCTAACGGCTGACTATCCCATTCCCCGGGCCTCGCAACCGGATGATATCGCGGCTGCAGTCTGTTATCTGGCATGTCAAACACAGATGACGACAGGTCAGTGTCTCGTGATTGACGGCGGCCGGACAATGTAGCGACAATGTCGCCGATCGCTCCGCGATCGCAGCGCCAAGTACAGGCTTGGTTCGAAGTTAGGCCGTGAATCCATTTCCGTGCTCGAATCACAGCCTGCGGGAATATTCGATCTTCATCATGGAAGTGTCTTTACCATCTTTTCCCACGGTTAACATTTCAAACGTATGGTGGTTCTTGTCCACGTTGCGTGTGATGGTCTTGAACTTCGCTGGTTTTCCGTCAGGTCCTGGACCTTCGCCCGACATAGTGAGTGTTTTCGTGCTGGCATCGTAATCGCCATCGAACGCCATGGCGGCGCTCGTCATGGAATCAAACCAGTAACTTACGTACTTCTTTCGGGCTTGGTCGTACCCGTCGATCCCGTGCCCTTGGTAGGGAGCCCCGCCGAAGTTCCCTTGGAAGTTGCTGATCAGCCACAGTCCGCCCAAATCCATTTTGTAAGTTGCGGTCGCTTTTGATTCGTGTCCCTCCATTTTCACGACAGCGTCCCAGGTCCCCTCCAATTCCCGCAGGATAGCGTGTTCAGGCCCAGGCTGTGTCGGTCCCTGAGCCATTCCAACGGGGGCGGTCGACAGGCAAATTGAGACGAACAGGCGCCGAAACATTCTTGGCCGAGTCATTGGGCGGTTCCTTAATTTGTTTCACGACGGACTGGAAATGCGCAAGATTGGACGCTACCAAATGAAGCACCTCGGGTACAAGTCTTGTCCGTTACTCACATTTTTTGAGTCGCCATCACATCCATAAGATGCTCACGAATCGCGACCTGTTTTTTGGCATTGGTCCGCAGTCGTGGAATATTCGATATAGGATCCGTCGCAACTTCAGGCCTACGACTTATCGATCGGCAATTTATGTTTCATGTTCGCGCGCACGCGCAAAGGCCCGTTTCGACTCCGACGGCGGTGCAACGGCAAAAAAAGCCGTGGCAGCTCAAGTCTGCCACGGCCATACGAATATCGCTGCCTAGTAGGATCGAATTACTTCGACTGGCGGCGCGAAGCCAGCAGTCCGACCAAACCCATACCCAAAATACCCAGGCTGGCAGGCTCGGGTACCGGAGCTACGTCGGCTTGTCCCCAGCAGTTGAAAACTTCCGCTAGGTCAGCACCGTCAACGATGCCATCCTTGGTCAAGTCGGCCTGGGCATTATTCGTACCCCAGGCATTGTAGATGATCGCCACGTCGGCACCGTCTGTCGTGCCATCGCCATTCACATTACCGATGCAGCCACCGCCACCGGGTGCATTTAAGGCTTCCGTAATGGGAATAACACGGTCCACGATACGGATATAATCGAAGGCGACTTCCATTCCGCGGTAATCTACGGCCTCCCATTTCGGGTCAGGATTGTCGCCACCCTGGGAACTCCCACCCCCCCCATTTCTTTGCATACCAAGGCTACGCGAACAGCATGGAAACGGATTAACACCATCGAGGTCAAACGTAGCGATGGGCGTTGGGTTGCTATTGAGGTACACGTTGATCTCGCCGGTAGGCGTACTTCCGGGTCCACCCGTCGGATCATATCTTTCGGTCATGCGCAGGGTCTGCCAAGTGTCAAACGGTGGAGGCCCCGTGACCTCGGGGGCAATTGTTTGTTGCGAACCACCTAGGCTACCAATGCCCTCATTCATGTGAGTGAAGTAATAGCCGTCGATATTTTCGTCTCCATTGTGATTGGCGTAACCTATCCAAATTCGCCAGCCAGGTATACTGGGGTGATTGCCGGTGACGTGAAACTGGATCGGGAACACCGCAAAATCGGCAGCACCTACACCTGTCGTGGGCCATTGGATCACCTCCTCCAGACCGGTGTCGAGTGCAACGCCCATGGAGCTATTAATTCGGTAGCGGACCTCGTAGGTCATTTCGGGGCCCTTGACAGGTGTATCTATCAAGTTCGGCCGCTGAGCCCCGGCGGCTCCCGGTTCGGCTAACGACATGCCCGAATCTGAAAGAGGGAAATCACCATTCGGAATTCGCCAAACCCCGTTTGCGCCCCAGGCATTGGCTAGTGTTTCAAGATTACCACGCGTATCTGCCGGGTCGCTCCAAACGCCGTTCGCCCCGGCGTCGTCCACCCAACCCCACTTGTCCGTGTCGGGCGCGGCTGTCATTTCTTCCGAATAGGTTGCCGTTGCTCCCCAGGCACTGTTTGCGGCCGAAGTTGCCAGTAGGGCTAAAACCGCCACAAAACGACACCACTCTTGTGGGTTTTTCATAACGAAGAGTGGTTTATCCTACGTGCCGCGCAAACGCGCGGGTCCCCACGTTTGACATGACCGGCACGCTGGGATAAACCGCGTTGAACGGATCCGCGATCTATGGGGTTTGATCGCGTCTGGCGGACAATCGCTGCGCTGGGTAAGGCTTGCTTCCTGCGCGGTTGACCCAGGCTTTGAGGTTCGAATGCTCGTTCCAGATTCCGCGTGTAGCGATCGCGCGATTGTCCTCGATTGTCCCATCCTTCCCGATCTTCGTTCCGCGCATAGTTTTTTCCCGGGAGCGAATCGCAATGGCATGAGATGAGTGAGACAGTGACGGGCGGAACATGATTACGACGTGTCCAGAAGTCCGGATGGTATTCCGAAATGGATGACTTCCACCGAGCCGTCATCGGGCTGACGGAGTAGGTGTGCAAAATGGGGACGAGCTGGAGTGGATGGGTGAATACCGTCGATTCGTTCCACCACCCGCCATTGGTCGGTCTTGCATACAGGGCAAACGTCTCTTGGGCATTCGTGGTCAACCGATGGGTCGGCGGCAATCTGGGCATTGTGTGGCGACTCTCCGAGTCCACACCCCAGCAGCCCGCGCACATGGTCGATTTGCGTTCGGCGAAATCGATTTGCGAGGAAGCCATAGTAGCGGATACGGACGAATCCGTTTGGCAAGGTATGCATCAAAAAGCGACGAATGAATTCCGTCGTCGATAACGTCATTGCCTTTTTTCCGTTGTTGTCCGCGTAGTCTTTGTACTTAAAGGTAACTTCGTCGTTCGACAAATTCAGCAGACGCGAGTCGGAGATCGCTACCCGATGTGTGTAGCGAGCCAGATACTTGAGGACCTGACGTGGGCCACCAAAGGGGCGCTTCGCATAGACTACCCAATTATGCCGGATGAGGGAACTGACGAACGATTCGAATCGTGTAGGATCCGCCAATTCAGCCAAATTGCCGTGGAATTGCAACTCTCCCTGCGCCCGTGCATTCCTCAATTCCTGCACGAATTTTCCACGGAAGACGCGACTCAAGACACGAATTGGCAAAAAGAACTTGTTACGACGACGGCCCCGGATCCACTGCGAGCCATCTTCCGAGATTCCGCCCCCCCGTTGCGATACAATGGACGTGCGGATGTGCCATGAGGTTCTGTCCCCAGGTATGTAGCACCATCAAAACTCCGATCCGCGCGCCGAGATGTTTGGGGTTCGCGGCCACTTCCAAGAGCGTGTTCGATGCGGCACGGAATAATATCGAGTAAATCACACGCTTGTTTTGGAGTCCCGCGTTCGCGAGTTCTTGAGGGAGCGTAAAGACGACATGAAAGTACGGAACTGGCAACAATTCCGCCTCTCGTGCATCGAACCACGCGGCGCGTGCTCCGGCCTGACAGCCCGGGCAATGGCGATTCCGGCAAGAATTGTAAAAGACACGGCAGTGACCGCACTCATCGCATTCTTTAACGTGTCCACCCAATGCTGCGGTGCGACAAGCGATGATATCGCGCAGTACACGGCGCTGATCCGTCGGCACTTGATCACCGTATCGATCCAAGAAGGCCGATTGACCGGCTCGAAAGACATCAGCGATTCGCAGAGACCCGTTAGTCATCACGCACGCCTCCTAGCGTTCAGCTTTGGCTTCGGTTTAGCTTTAGCCGTAGATTTCTTTGTTCTATCAGTCTTCTGAATAGGAGACTGCTGGCGAGAAACGGAACGCGACTTGGACACTTGCCTTTTTTGCGATTGTTTTTGAGCGGACAATGTTCGTGTCTCGGGTTGGTCAGCGGAAGCATTTGAATTCGCCGACTTTTGCAGCAGGTCAAGTAGGCTCGGTGCCGACTCCAGTCGGGCTGGTGAGACGTGGGTATAGATGGCCGTGGTCTTGAGATTGCGATGTCCCAGCAAGAGCTGAATGGTTCGCAGATCGGTTCCTGCTTCAAGCAAATGCGTGGCATAGGTATGGCGCAGAACATGCGGACTTAAGGGTTTCGCAAGACCGGTCTGCTGGCGAATCTGCCGGCAGAGTCGGTTCACCGATATTGGGGCGAGTGGCGCCCGGGAGCGACTTGCCATAAACAGCCAGTGACTGGGACGATATGCACTCCAATACCCTCGCAACAATTCCAGGAGCATGGAAGAGAGGGCACATATCGGTCCTTCTTTCCCTTTCCTAAGCGGACATGGATCACCATGCGCTGACTGTCAATGTCGCTCACGGTCAGCGCCACGAGTTCTGACACGCGTAAGCCTGTGGCGTAGAGCGTGGAAAGTATGGCTTGTTGCTTGAGATTCTTTGTGGCGTCGAGGACTTGCTGCACTTCGGGACAGCTCAGCACAACGGGCAACTTCTTTTCCTCTCTTGGACAACGAATGCCTGTGAGGAACATTTCTCGTCCCAACGTCTCTTGATAGAGGAATCGAATCGCACAAAGATGAATGTTGTAGGTGCTCCAGGCACACCGCTTGTTGTCGACCAGATAAATGAGATATCGTCGAACATCTTCCCGACCCAGGAGTTCTGGGGACGTTCGCATGAACTGAGCAAACTTGCTCACGGCGGATAGATACGCAGCCATGGTGTGTGGCGAAAAGTTGCGAATTGTCATCTCATCGGTCATGCGCTTGCGCAACGGTGTCATGCTCGATCTCCTGTGGTGGTGCGGTAGGTCATTCACAGAAAGCATGGAGCGCAAAAGGCGACAGCGCAAATCGAAATAATCGCTTTAATCGTTACCGAAGTCACCAAGTCGCTGCGATTCCATCGACTGGCGCTGGTACGAAATCCATCCCAGTGCAACCGATTGAAAGTGCCTGACAGCGAGTCACTCAGCGATCAAATTGCGCCACCTGGAGACAGGCTAGAGATGACTGGCGGAGAAGAGCCGAGAGGGACAGGTTCTTGCTGTCTGGTCCTGCCCTCCGCGAAGCGGATTAGTTCAATGTTCTTTCACCTCGAGTCGATTGATATACAGTTAACCTAAACAGTCAACCTAAAACACTAGACAGTAAACCACAGTGTACCAAGGCGTGTTGACGAGTTCAATTTTTTTTTAAAAAAATCGCGACATCACGGTTGGGGATTTTCCCACCTTGTGGCGATCTGCCCGACTCGCTCGCCGACCATCGCGCGCACCCGCTGTTCGCCACGCTCGCGTAGCGTGTTGTTGGAGTTTCCTTGGGAAACGTTGGAATCATTGGGGGCAGCCAAAGCGGCCCGAAACGGCACCCGCACCACTTCGGTCTCGGCGCGCCGCGTTGGCCTCCATCACTGCCATGTACAGGAATTTGTCTTTCCACGACTCGCAGAAAGGTTCCACGGCCCTTCCTTCATTGGTGACCCGCGTCGATTCCCCTTCGGACACAAGCACCGGACAGAGATAATCTGCAGCAAGTCCCGGAGGTACCTGCGTGCTCCAGAGGGCTTTCACGTACCGTTCAAGTAGAGGGGAGTTATCGGAAGATACTAAATACAAGCTAGACATGCGGGGAAAGCGGGTACAACGAGCCCCCGTCGCTCTCTCCCGGAAAAGACCGGGGAGAGCCTCCCTAACGCGATGCATCGACGCCTCGTCTCGTGCGCCGTCCCCTTACCGCACGCACAAGAGCTGCCGATCGGCTCAGGTACATGCTCGATTTCTAGGCACGATCGCCGGTGGCGACCGCAAGTCTGCATCGATGGAAGGCTGCTTGGTCGAGTGGTAAACGGTTGCTAGATAAGGGTTTATCGCGTGTTGTGGCCCGGGGATTGCGAATGGCATGGAGTTTGCTAACTAGTTATCGTGCTTTGTAGGCGTCGGAAACGGTGAGGCAGCGGGCGTAGTTAGTTTTATGCGTTTGCGGGGTACCGAAAAGCGACCATTCACAATCTATTCCAGGCAAAATTCCATGAAAAAAATTGAAGCAATTATTCGACATCACAAATTGGACGCGCTCAAGGATTCCCTGACAAAACTGGGACTCCACGGGATGACCGTCACGGAGGTGCGCGGATTCGGTCGCCAAAAAGGGCATACCGAAACCTATCGAGGGACGGAATATACGGTCGATTTTGTGCCCAAAATCAAATTGGAAGTTGTGGTCGACGACTCGGCCGCGGATCGAGTCGTATCAACCATCGTCGAGACTGCGCGGACGGGTCAAATCGGTGACGGAAAGATCTTTGTGACCGAATTGCAAAACGTTATTCGGATCCGCACAGGAGAGACGGGCGCCACCGCGATCTAGTCCGATTCCGTCGAATGCGAAACAGATACGTCGCGTAATCTTCGAGCTAACCAGCACGACGCGATCAGCGCTAACGCGTTGATTCTTCCGCGGCCATTTGGCTGCATGCCTTAACGAACTGAAGAAGGCGCGACGTGTCGATACAATCCCTGCCGAGGGCGTAAGCCACCGGATAGCGGACACGCAAGCTTTCCAGCCCGGAGGGGGGCACATGAATAGCGTTATTCCCGGAGATACTTGAGGTCACACGCAATGTTATGGTCTACAAGAATTTGCAAGTACTCATTCTGAGGTGTGCGCGATGGAAGTAACCACCAATTCGCATTGCAAGTCCTTGTGTCGCCCTCCGGGCAACGCCGTAGCGGATTTATTTTGCGTACGAAAGGATCGGGCCTGAGCCGGATTGGTAAAGTGAGAAAAGAGAAATTCTCATCGGAAA
>JAQCHP010000202.1 GCA_027619595.1 Planctomycetota bacterium | reverse complement strand
CACTAAAATGCTCTCTAATTCAACCAGGAAACTGTCTCATTCGCGTTGACACATTCCGCGTTCCTCGCGAAAGGCCATGAGGACCGCCTGATGGGCGAGTATCGAAGGGAACCGTCCCCCCAACCAACAAGGAGCAAAAAACCGATGAAACGTGGTAACTCGTGACGGCTGAGATGTCTCCTGAGGCTGAGCGACCGACAACTGCGCCAAGAGCGCCGTCACGCAGATGACCCAAATAGCTCTCGGGATTGCCATGACTCGTACTCCTTCAAGTTGACGTATTGAGGTTTCTTGAAATCTGTGTCTTGCCGAATCCCACGCTAACTCGGGAAAAAAATGAGCAGAAAAAGCCGCTTTATCGTACGTTGCCCAATGGGACAATTGCAAGTCGGTTAAAAAATCAGCCGCTGGTCGTTAAAGCGGGCTGAGTGGCTGCGGCGGGGTCGAGTCCGGTTTTCGTTCTTCCGACGATTAATTACCGTTTACCGGACCTGACCCCGGAGGAATTGTCTGGAAATTGCTTTCCTATTGTTGAATACCCAATCCATTCGCTGTTGCAAACCTCTGAACCCAACTTGGCGCGAGGCATACAACTTTGACTCTCTGGATGCGCCAATGGCGAGAAGGACACCGGCGCGGTCTACAGGCAGCAAGTCAAAGCTGGAATGGAGCTTGATGAGAATCCGCTCTCTGGCGCAATTCGAGGCTGGGTGTTTGGCATTGAGTCATTCTTAAAGAGAGCGATCGTGCTTGCCAGCGGAGAAGCAAGCCAAAAGCGACAGCGAACCGCGCGACGCATCAAGGCCGTTTCGATGGAGAAGGTGGTCCCAGAAACCGCGGCCGACTACGATCTTGAGGAACAGGACTATATTGAATTTCGGTGCACAGCGGCCGGGCGCGAGATTGCTGCGTATTTGTGTCTAACGTGGACCGGCGAGCCGCTCAGCCCGATATCCGAGCGGTTTGGCTTGTCCCATCCCGATAGTTCATCCAACCTGATCCGCCGAGCCAAGAAGTGAATGGACCAATCGAAAGACTACCACCAAGCGATCGATGAAATCGAGTACAATCTAGGACTGAAAACCGAAAACCAAGCCTGACACCCGCGAAGCGTTTCCATTTACATCGATTTTCAGAACCGAAAGGCTGAATTCATAGAAAACTTCATGGAACACATTGACTGGTATAAAGCTGGGTTGGGGTTTGCATGAAAACGCAGCTTCGTGTTCTTCTCTACTCCGTAGGTATCAATTTATTTTGTGCCGCACTTTGCGTGGCACAGCATCGCCTCGTTGACCATTTTCCTGAGTCCGCTGCCTCTGGGTGTATGGCATGTCATGGAGAGATTGAGCCGATTCGTGAAATTGGTTCCGAAATGCTGAATCAAATCATGCAACGCGGGAAGGATCTTGGTGATCCAGCCGGTTGCGTTGTGTGCCACAACGGCAACCCGAAAGAACGAACCGACAAGGCGATCGCTCACGGTGGCGAGAACTTCTTTGCTGATCCAGGAAGCCCTTGGGCTAACGCGGAGACCTGTGGACAGTGTCACAAGGAGCAAGTCAACGTCCAGTGGCACAGCTTGATGATGACTGAGGCGGGCAAGATTCAAGGTGTTTGCTGGGCCTTTGGTTCGCTCACGGGTTACAAGCATCAATACGGAAACTATGCCGTTGAAAACCCTAAAGACAAGAGCAAACGGCTTGGGACAAGCGAATATCGTGAGTACATGGAACGCCTGACCAAGCTTGAGCCAAACGTGTTCGTCGATAGGCACGATCCGCTACCGGAAGCGTTGCGGGTCGATGAACTGCACCGACTGAATGACGATCCGTCTCTGGCTGCTTACACATACATCAGGCAAGAATGCCAGCGGTGCCATCACGCCGTTAAGGGACGCGAGGTTCGTGGCGACTTTCGTGGAATGGGGTGCTCTTCATGCCACGTTCCTTACGGCAACGAAGGTTTCTATGAGGGGCGGGACGTATCGATTCCAAAGGACAAACAAGGCCACGCGCTCGTCCATAGTATCCAAGGCACCCGGGAAGCGAAGGTGACAGTAAACGACTTGAGCTATCATGGAATGCCAGTCGAAACCTGCACGACTTGTCACGACCGTGGAAAACGCATCGGTGTATCCTTCCAGGGTCTGATGGAGTCACCTTTCGCCGCTCCCTACACTGAGGAAGGCAAAGACCAGCCAGCCTTGCACACCAAGCACTACATCGCCATGGAGCAAGATATTCATTATCAAAAGGGGATGACCTGCCAAGACTGCCACACTTCGATTGACGTCCATGGCGACGGGTTTCTTGCTGCGGCAAATCTCGCGGCTGTTCAAATCGAATGTTCTGACTGCCATGGAACCGTGGACAAATTGCCTTGGGAGCTTCCGCTTGGATTCATGGACGAGTTCGCTGAGTTTTTTGCCGAAGGTCCTGGAAGAGGGCTCGCCCAGTCTCAATTATCTCACACTTGGGCCGGCACACTCCACGATAAGAAAGACGGATTTTTGCTGACCGCACGTGGCAACCCTTACGAGAACGTCGTGAAGGATGGCAAAGAGATCATCGTGCATACAGCGGCAGGAAAAGACATCCGCATGAAGCCGTTGAAGGTACTAGCCAAAGAAAAAAAATCAGCGAGCGAGGAATGGTTTCGATGCAGGGCGTGGCAAAACATATGGAGCGGATGGAGTGCTACAGTTGCCATTCGAGCTGGACGCCTCAATGTTACGGCTGCCACGTGAAAGTCGATTTCACACAAAAAGAAAAGTGCCCTGAGGCTTCGAAATCGCTGTCGGCCTTCGACTGGGTGGCTGCAGGCCGAAAGCACGCTGAGCCAGAATACCGCACCGATCGTGGTGAATCGGGTTACGACACGATCATTCCTGGAAAGATCACAGAACAGCGTAGCTATGAGCGATGGGAAGAACCGATGCTCGGCATCAACGGTGAAGGCCGCGTGACGCCGTTGGCACCAGGGTGCCAAGTGTCTGTAACGCTGATTGGAGAAGACGGAAAGACACTACTTTCTAACCACATTTTCAAGACGATGGCCGACAGCGAGGGTGGCGGTGCGGACGGGCAACTTTCGATTGACATGAGCCCGACTCAGCCGCACACGATGACGAAAAACGCTCGCACATGCGAATCGTGCCATGCGTCCTCCAAAGCCCTGGGGCTTGGCATCGGTTCCACGCGGCCTTGGAACGAAGAGCACTTCGTTGATCTTGAGACGGTAGACGGTCAGATTCTCTCCAAGAACGCTCAGCCACAGATGGCCGCTATCGAGAACCTCGATCACGACTGGTCGCAAATCGTCGACAAGGACGGGAAGCAACTAGCTACCGTCGGCCACCATTTTCAGCTGTCCCGAGCATTCAATAAGTCCGAGCTTGAACACATGAGCCGAGAAGGAACGTGCATCGCTTGTCACAAGGAGATCCCCGCAAACTCGGCTGCCATCAATTTGCTGCACCACGTTGCAAAATACACTGGCCAGATTCCGAAAACCGCCGACCAACACAACTCGCTGCTGCACAAAATCACTCTGCTAGCCGCCAGGACGCAGGTGATTGTTCCGTTCGCTGTCTTCCTCGCCGGCGTCTCTTGGTGCGTCCTTCGACGACGCAAGCGTGCAAAGATGGCTCTTTGAGTTCCATGAGTGGCTGCGGCGGGATCGAGTCGGGATTTCGTTCTTCCGACGATTAATTGCCGTCGACGGGACCTGACCCCGGAGGTTTTGTCGCACATGCAACCCATTGTTGTGCGCTATCTTCCGCATCGATATCGGTCACCATCAATGTCATCGTCGCTATCAGCCTTGATTTTCGCTATTGTCCGTTCAATGTCGTAGGGGATTCGACGAAACTCGATCGTCTGATGGTCCCAGAGCACATAGCAAGCGTCGACATTATCATCGCGGGGTTGACCTACGGAACCAACATTACAAATTGTCTTCGAATTCTGAACTGGGTAGTGGCCGCTAATCTCATTTTGCGGGAGGTAGTCCCAGTTATTCTCATGATCGCATGAAAAGATGCCAGCGATATGACTGTGGCCACAGAAGCACATTGTTTCGACGAGTTGACCGATCGCGTTTATCTTGGTGTGATCATAGATCGATTCGGGGAACAAGTATTCATTCAATGAGTCACGTAACGTGCCATGGACAAATTGAGCGCCCGCGTCGGCGAATTGTTGGGGACGGTCCATCATAAATCGGGAAATTGCGTCGCGCTTAGGGTGCGATCTAAGTTGTTCACGAAACCGGAGAATCGTCTGGCGAGCATGGCGGGCCGGTGCGAATCCAGGAAGATCGTCGGATCCGAGAGATGCTTTATCGCAGTGTCCTTGCAGAACGATTTGCCAGTTCATTGCGATCTCAATGCACGGCAATGGATCTGGACCATAGCCAACGAGGTCACCCAAGCAGTAGATGGAATCAACGCTTTGCTTGCCAATGTCGCAAAGCACCGCGTCCAGCGCCTCAAGATTTCCGTGGATGTCGCTAAGTATTGCGATCATATAACATAACGTCACGGTTAGTGTGGCAGCTGCAAGAGACCGTCGCCTTCAATTCCCACGTGATCCGCCGCTCACGTTTAACCGATTGTTCGCACGTGACTTTGCCATTCCGGGTTCTCGGGACGGTGCATCCACGAAGACATCCGGCAATTCCGATTATAGCCGATCGACCCATTTATCGTCCATGACATGTTCAAACCGGACCTTTTTCAAGTGCGGAAAATCCTTCAATACCAAGTAAGACTATTCCGTCAAATCCGGCATCTCAAAAAAGATATAAGTAATTGGAAGTGAGCGAGCGGCAAGCGGTAAATCCTAGGTGCTCTGCTAGCCACCAGGACGCAGGTGATTGTTCCGTTCGCTGTCTTCCTCGCCGGCGTCTCTTGGTACGTCCTTCGGCGTCGCAATCGTGCAAAGATGGCTCTTTGAGTTCCATGAGTGGCTGCGGCGGGATCGAGTCCGGTTCTCGTTCTTCCGACGATTAATTACCGTTTACCGGACCTGACCCCGGAGGTATGTTTGCAACCGCATTGACCCAGCAGAGCCGATGACAGTCGATTCGCAACCTCCGCGGCGCGATTGTGTGAACTCTTAGAGCGGCCCGCTCAGGCCGAGCCAAAAAACGTCCAACGGAGAACTCTACTGACCTGGCTCGTCAGTGGCGGTCGGGGGATTCGGGGCTCTGTTTCTCATAAACCGGGCAATTTTTTTAGCGTCATCTTGTGTCCTCGCGCCTGAGAAAATCGTAAATTGGTTGTCGCATTTCATCCGTCTCGCCCTGTCACGAGCTTTCTGCACAGAAAGAAAGAATGCGATCAGAATAGCCACTGCAGTGACTGTCGAGGCAATCTTGATTGCTGTACGCAAAATAAAGTTCATCCCGGTATTTTAACCTTTCCACTGACTTTTGGAAGTGTGACATGTTTGCTGTACGTTCGAACTACCTTTCCTGCAGAATAGGTGGTAAACTTCCAGTCTACTTCACTCGTAGAAACACCCCCCACGCAGGCGGACGTGACGGTGGTGGAATGCGATGCGACCTTGGTATATCCACCTCTGTAATACGCACCTTTATCAAAGGGAGGCGCTTCGATGCCGCGTCCCTCCACGTCTGGAACAAATCCATGATCCGTTTTGGGAAATCCCGCGCGATTGAGCCACCCACCACCGATAAATCCGGCCCATACCTGCCCCATATGCGTACGAACACCGGTATTCTCAAAGCGGGTAAGTGCATTTGGAGTTGGAGCAGGGTTCTTGGTGTTAGTTTGTTCGTTCGCGAAGACTACGCCTTCCTGGTGCAGTTTTCCGCTATCTTTGCCCGCTACAAAGTTGTGTCACGCCGATGGACGGAACACGCTCGGATGCGACGCAGACACTCGCTCGCGCGTCGTGCTTGTAACGGTGCACCCTCTGTGCGTGAATTTCGAATTCCGCGTGGCTAGTTAGCGTCGCTTCTTTTACTCTCTTACCGGTCGCGAAAGCGTGCTACGTCCCCACAAGCACGACGCGCGAGCGACTGAACCAATTGATTCCGAATGCGACGTAGTCCGGCGGAGCAACAATATTTCCCACCGGTCCGAATGCGCACGACGTTGGCGGCGCGTCCAACACTGACCTGAATATCCTCAAATGTCACGGCGGCGAGGAACACGACCCAATGGTCTTCCTTTGCCGGCGGAATTTTCTGATTGTTGATTCAGTCGAGGATTCCGTCGTTGGTTTACCCTTGTCGCATCAGACCAGACACTCAAAGCAAAATGCATATTGAGCCTCAACGAAGAAGGAAGAGAGTAGGAATGAGACCGAGTAGAGAAAAGAACTTTTGCTCACCGGAATACTTGAACTCGCTTCAGACTTGTCGGTGCTCCAAGCCCTTGATCAGTCCTGAAAGCATCTGCGAGATTTCCTCGAGTTCACTCTTCAACTGGGAATGTTGTCCGTCGCTGAGCAATTGTCGGCGATGGGCAAGTTCCAACAGCGGTACACATTCTTGAAGTGATCCACGTGCGATTCCGAAAAAGTTCTTGCGGTCGGCTTTGGTGAACCGGCCATTGCCTTCAGCGATGTTGGCGGAGATCGATAGAGCAGCCCGATTGAGTTGGTCGGATAAGAAACCGTAACCGCGTTTGAAACCATCGGTCATGGAAAAGATCTGATCGGCAAAATCGACCGCTCGCTGGTAGACATTCAGATTCTCAAAGCTGAACGCCATTTGAGCATCAACCAAGAAAGTAGAAAGTAGAAAGTAGACCGAGTAGAGAAGAGAAAGTAGGCGTTGGTCGTTCACGTGCGGCGTGAATTCCCAATTTTTTCTACTTTCTACTTTCTCTTCTCTACTCTCTCCGATTTTGCCCAAGGCAAAATCGGGGCGACAAGATTCGAAC
>JAQCHP010000037.1 GCA_027619595.1 Planctomycetota bacterium | reverse complement strand
TCAAGAAGAGCTGCCGTACGCAGCGGGTCATGCAGTGATATATCCCGACGACATGCGGATCAAAGACATCTTTTCGAGGCGTTGCCATAGCACTTTCCCTTCGCTGTGATGAGCCGACCATCGGCTACTGGGATCCGTTCGTCGCGTGGAACGTCCAACGCGACGGAAGGAAGGCGAACCTCGTATGCAACCAAGCCGAGACCGTGTCCGACGGGTCGCCTATCTCTCCTTGATCACTAAGACGCCAGAGATGTCGCGAAGCGAACATCAACACGTAGGAATTCTGGAAAAATTGTCGCCAGGTTCGTCTTCCCGCGAGGTTGCCACTGGTTGGAAAGTCAGGAAAGAATAGGGGCAAGTTTCGTGCGCTGGCGGTGGAAGTCCGCGACGGCTTCCTCTGTCTGATGACCAAAATGGCGCTTCGTCGGTAAACGGTTTCCCCCTGCGACTCACTTGAAACCTACTGATCGATGCCGCACAATGGGGAGGGGGCGGCAGCCTCAAGTCGCTGCCCCAGATCGCTTCGTCAAACCCCGCCTTTTGGTTACTGCGTCTCACTCCCCTGATGTAAGGAACCCAAACATGCACGTTCCCAATAGATGGGTGCTGTGGTTTGGACTTGCCGCATGGCTGCCAGTTTTAGCTATTCAACTCGCTACGGTTTCGGGCGCAATTGGCCGGGAAGTTGCGGGCCCGAGTGCCGCATCTTCAGAGAACTTTGCAAAGCAGACCGCCGTCCGCGAACAAGACCACTGGTCTTTTCGCTTGCTAGATTCCTCTGCGATGCCAACTGTTCGCAATCCCGACAGACTGCGCAATCCAATTGACGCGTTCATCCTAGACAAACTGGAATCGAACGGACTTGAATTTAGCCCGGACGCAGACAAAGTTACTCTCATGCGTCGCGCCTATTTGGACCTGACGGGACTTCCACCATCTCCCGACGAACGCAAAGAATTTCTTTCGGATACTGCAGATGGTGCCTATGAGCGACTCATTGACCGACTGATGGCATCACCCCATTTTGGTGAACGCTGGGGGCGGCATTGGCTCGACGTGGCAGGTTACGCTGACACTGTAGGGTTCGATGGGAACCCCAATGATTTGGCCCTGACCGAAGGAAAGTGGCGCTATCGGGACTACGTTATTCAATGCTTTAATGACGATGTACCCTACGATCAATTTCTACTTGAACAATTGGCCGGTGATGAAATCGACAACTGGCGCACATCCGATGTAATGCGACCGGAAACCATGCGACGCCTCATCGCGACGGGATATCTTCGCACGGCGCGCGACCAAACAACGGAGCCGGTGAGTAACATACCAACCAATTTTTATGAAGTGCTGAATGACACCGTTGAAATCGTCGGCAAAGGGCTGTTGGGTTTGACGGTCAACTGTGCGCGATGTCACGACCACAAATTCGACCCAATTCTGCAGGAAGATTACTATCGCCTCATGGCAATCTTCACGCCTGCCTACAACCCCGATTCCTGGAAGCCAGCAGTGTCGTGGAGCAAAGAACTTGATGATCGAACGCTGCCCGATATACCTCTGAGCGAGGCCGAAGAAATCCGAAAACAGAACGTCGCAATTGACAACCAAGTTATCGATCTTAACAAGCAAGTTGCGGCCCTGCGGGAACCTTACCGAACGCGGCTCTTCGAGGAAAAATTGCTCAATGTGCCGGAATTATTGCGGTCCGAGACCCGGGCGGCTTGGAACACGGACAAGAAGACGAGAGACTCAGCTCAAAAAGCGATTGTCAATAAGTTCGCAACCATTCTCACGGTCACCGATGCCGAGATTGATATGGCCATGAGTCCGGTCGAGAAGGATCTCTTGGCCAAAAATCAGCACGAAATCAAAACCGCTTCCAACCGACATCGTAGCTGGAACAAGATCCAAGCACTGTTCGACGTCGGGCCCCCACCATCTACGTACTTGTTTCTTGATGGGCAACATGAAAACCCTGGCCACGAAATTTCACCCGGATACGTCCAGGTTTTGTGCGACCACCCGAATCTGGCAACAATGACTCCTCCGAAGCTAGAATCGACAAGTGGTCGACGCACTGCTTTGGCGCAATGGCTTACAACTCGTAACACACGCGCGTCAGCGCTCGTGTCTCGCGTCATGGCGAACCGCATCTGGATGCATCTTTTCGGCAACGGATTGGCTTCGACAGATGCGGATTTTGGCGTACAGGGAACACCTCCAATCCATCCCGAACTCTTGGATTATCTAGCCCTCGAATTTCAAAACCGCCGCTGGCATATTAAACCCCTGATACGACTCATGATGACCTCCACTGTTTATCGGCAGTCGTCATCGCAATTAGACGCCGAACCCCGTCCGAATCCCCGCGAAATTGACCCCGAGAATCGACTCTATTGGCGGATGCCGCTCCGCCGACTCGAGTCCGAAGTAATTCGCGACGTTCTCTTGGACGTCAGCGGAAAACTCGATCGTTCGATGGGTGGACCGCCCGTGCTACTCAAAACCAGCCCCGACGGCCGAGTCGATATCAACGTGGAAAAGCTGGCAAAGCCCGCGGACGCTTGGCGTCGTTCCGTGTATCTCGTGTCCCGCCGAGCCTACCACCATTCGCTGCTTTCGGTATTTGACCAACCGAGTATCGCCACAACCTGCGCGCGACGTGATGGCTCGGCCGTGCCACTTCAGGCATTGGCTATGCTCAACGACAGGATGGTGATCGAAGTATCGGAGCGGTTGGCAGAGCGTGTCCGCAACTCGACTTCATCCGACACAGAACGGATTGACTACGCCTTTCAGCTATCCCTTTCCCGAAAACCCGATGCCTGGGAGGCTACCACTTGCCTGGAGGCATTACAACAAAAGCGGCAGTTGTATATTGAAGTGGAGCATACAAGTCCGTCAGTCGCGGAACGGCGTGCGATGATCGATCTATGTCACACTTTACTGAACACAAGTGAATTCCTGTGCGCCGAGTAGAAATCTGAGGAGGCTTTTGCATGAACCGACCCGAACGGCACGCACAATTTGCCCGGCAGTATACCTCCGAGCCTCTTTCGCGAAGATCTGTGCTGCGGGATTCCGGATTGGGACTGGGCAGCCTAGCGCTGACCTATCTGCTACAGCAAGATGGACTTCTGGCGAGCGATGCACGGGCAGCCATTACCAATCCGTCACGGGACTTGAGTGCACAACCGGGACACCGTGCCGCACGCGCTACCTCCGTCATCATGTTGATGCAAACTGGAGGTCCAAGCCAAATGGACCTGTTCGATCCCAAGCCCGAATTGCAGCGTCGCGATGGCGAGATCTATTCGAGCAAGTTTGAATCGTTTCAGCCCGGCAGCCAAGAAAACAGGCTCATGGCAAGCCCGTTCCAGTTCCAGCGGAACGGCGAATGTGGAATGGAATTCTCTAACATGGTACCACACCTCGCATCCGTGGCGGATGATATGTGTATGGTTCGTTCGATGTTCAGTGAAAACAATAATCATCCTCAAGCGATGCGATTCTTGAATACTGGCAGCATTCTTTCAGGGCGCCCGACGCTTGGCGCATGGATTAGCTACGGCCTGGGCAGCGAAAACCAGGACTTGCCGGCATACATTGTTCTTCGTGATCCCGACGGCTACGCCGATGGCGGAGTTACGAATTGGGACAACGGATGGCTGCCGCCGCTGTATCGGGGCACCGAAGTACAGACACGAGGCACTCCGATTCTCAATTTACATTCGCCTCAGGTCGTGAACGACTTGATCCCCACTCACAATCTGCTGTTGCTCCACCGGCTCAATAGGCATCGTCAGTCTTTATATCCCAATGACTCCGAACTTGAGACGCGAATCTTGAATTACGAACTTGCAGCACGCATGCAGAAACGTGCTGACAAGGTCCTCGATTTGTCGGACGAAACGTCCGCCACGCAGAAGCTGTACGGGATTGACCGGGATGTAACGCACGACTACGGCATGCGGTGCCTCATGGCGCGGCGCTTGGTGGAATCGGGGGTTCGCTTCGTACATATTCTTCCACCGCAGAAAAAAGACGGCGCAGGCCCGTGGGACCATCATGGAAATCTAAAGTCTCGCATGGAGTCCCTCAGTCCGCAGATCGATCAGCCGAGCGCTGGACTGATTACGGATCTTAAGAACCGTGGACTTTTGGAGAACACCGTCGTGATCTGGGCAGGCGAATTCGGTCGGTTGCCAATTTCCCAGAACGGATCGGGACGCGACCATAACCGGCACGCGTTTACGCTCTTGATCGCTGGTGGCGGTTTCCAGAAAGGATTCGTCTATGGCGCGACCGATGAGTTCGGATACGCCGCCGTTCAGAATCGAGTGAGCTGCCATGACCTCCACGCGACCCTACTTTGGCAAATGGGAATCGATCACACGCAACTTTCGTATGTGCATAGCGGCCGTGCCGAACGCCTGACCGATCCAGAGGTGACCGGTGCCTCAGTCGTCACCGGTTTGCTCGCCTAAGTTGCCTGCAACCGTGTCGCCAAGCCTATCTGCTGTGTGGTCTTGGGTAAGAAACGACCGGAAGGCGGCGCTATCGAGGGTCTCTTTTTCTAAGAGTTCGTTCGCGATTGCGTCCAACTGATCACGATGGCTAACCAAGATTTGTTGAGCATCTTGATAAGCAGCGTCGAGTATTTGCCGAACTTCGATGTCAATAGCATTGGCGGTCGCATCACTACAATCAAGTGCCCCACCCTGATCGGGCATGAACATACTCTCACGACGCGCACAATGGATCAAACCGATTTTTTCACTCATTCCATACATACACACCATCTGACGGGCCATCGCGGTGGCCCGTTCCAGGTCATTTTCAGCACCCGTACTAACTTCTCCATAGACGACCTGTTCCGCGGCTCTCCCGCCTAACAGACCCTTAAGGCGATCAATAATCTCTGACCGTGTTAACAGAAACTGTTCACCGGAAGGGAGGTGAAGTGTGTATCCGAGCGCAGCCCGTCCACGTGGCACGATGCTGATCTTATGGACTGGGTCGGAATGGGGACTGTAGGCAGCCACCAAAGCGTGCCCCACCTCATGAAATGCTACGCGTTTCTTTTCGACCGTGCCCAACAATCGACTTCGTCGTTCCGGCCCGGCAATTACCTTCTCAACGGCGTCCTCGATATCCTTTTGCTTAATCACCTTGCCGTCGTGACGTGCACTAAGCAATGCGGCCTCATTGAGCACATTTGCTAAATCGGCCCCCGACATTCCAGGAGTCCCTTGCGCAATCTTGCGCAATTCAACGTCCGCGTCCAAGGGCTTATTGCGAGAATGTACTTTTAGAATTGCAAGGCGCCCGGCGAGGTCAGGCGCATCCACGACGATCTGGCGGTCAAATCGACCGGGGCGCAGTAGTGCACGATCGAGCACTTCTGGACGATTCGTAGCCGCTAGTAAAATGACACCAACATTTGCTTCAAACCCATCCATTTCGACGAGCAGCTGGTTCAAAGTTTGTTCACGCTCATCGTTGACGGCTCCGACGTGCACACCGCGTTGGCGGCCAATTGCATCCAGCTCGTCGATGAATATTATGCAAGGGGCATTCTTTGTCGCCTGATCGAATAGATCACGAACACGCGATGCGCCGACACCCACGAACATCTCCACAAAATCACTGCCGCTAAGTGAGAAAAAAGGAACTTTCGCTTCGCCAGCCACAGCGCGAGCAAGCAACGTCTTTCCAGTTCCGGGAGGGCCAACCAGCAGAACCCCTTTAGGGATCTTTGCGCCCAATTGGGTATAGCGATCAGGATTTTGCAAAAAGTCGACGACTTCCTGCAATTCAAATTTCGCTTCGTCGCAGCCGGCCACGTCGCCGAAGTTGACACCCGTGTCCTGATCAGCCACTAGGGTCGCTTTACTTTTTCCAATATTCATCACAGCTTGGCCAGCGGAGCCCAATCGCCGTGACAACATCGTCCACAACAGAAACATGATTCCAATCGGCAGGATCCAAGACAACAAGAACTGAGACAACAAGCTGGGACGCACTCCAACGAATTTGACGCCAGCCTTCTCTAAGTGCTCGACCAACTTGGGATCATCAACTCGTACCACACGGAACAAGAACTTATCTGTCTTGTTGTCAGATTTGTCGGTTCCATCGACTTTTCTCTCATCCTCGCCAATCGATTCTTTGGTGGTAGCACGATCGACCGTTTTGTTTGACGACACTGTTTCCGAAGTCGATTCCACGGGCTTCTCGTTGGCCGACTGCAGAACAATTGAACCAACTATTTGCTCATCGCCAATTTTACATTCTTCGACCTCGCTCCGTTCAACGTGTTCCTTGAATTCGCTGTACGAAATTGTTCGAATCGTAACAGCGGCAAACAAATCTTGCCAAATCCATAGCAGCAATAAAGTTGTCGGAATATACCACCAAAGAACCTGCCAATTGAATCCGCCTGCAGGTCTCTTGGAAAGGTGCGGTGGCCTTGGCTTAGGAGCCGGAATCTTGCTCATGTTGCTCTCATTGCAAATTCGTTGGTTGGGAGGACGCGTCGACTGCGTTACAACCGACTGCAATCGGGCAATCCGCTGAAAAGTCGATGAACAAGAGCATACCTACTGGTCGCCAACCCTACAAACGGGCCTCAAGAGGGCCCTGAAGCACAGGTTGGTTGGAGAAATGCGAACCGCACAGACTGCGGAACCGCACAGTCGGTGGAACGGCAACCGTCACCCACTAGCATGGCAAGGGGAAGGATTGGGCTTTATTGGGGCGATCGCGTCAGCCAGACATGAGATTCTTCCATAGCTCCGACTCAGAAACCAGTGAGATCGGAACCTTCGCCACTTTCTTTGGCTCGAAATTGTATCCACGTTGTCACTGCATCGTCCAATTCAGGAGGATGATCGAGTCGAGTGCTTGTTTAGCTGGTCGGCTAGGATCATCACTGAAATTGCGAGACCTTTCCCATGTCTCGAATTCAAACCAAATTTCCCGCAAAGATCGCGTCCGCGATTGGCTTGCGGCCTGAGTAAGACCATCGTAAAGCTTCATCCGACACCTTTGTAATCGGGCCCGTTTGTGCAGAGTGGCACGGTCCAGAGCAGTACGACCGGAGCAATTGACGTGCCGGACTGTAAAATCCTGGCTATGGCGAACTGTGGCGGGGGATTCGATGAATGGCCTGGGCGGCTTTGGCATTCCTGCGCACAGTCGGCCGTGCAATGGAGCGCCGCCGCACCTTTGGGTGGGCTTACAGTGGGTTTCACAGGCTTGCCACTTGCTTCCGTTGGCACACGGGTGCGGAATGGGTTGCCTGGCCAAAAATTCCACGACTCCCATGGCACCCGATTGGTCCGTCGGATATCTTAGAGGGGTTAGGGTAAAGCCGGGTGGCACCCTAGCCCTTTCTCCATTGTCTGGGACTCCTGTTGCTAAAGGGGCCTACTGTTGTTGGAGGGGCCTGCGTTTGGAGTGGGCATACGGTTGGTACTGCGCCAAAAACAAAAAGAGTGAGAAGAATCGATGGCACGCGCCAAAAGTGGTCTGAAGAACATTCGAGAATTGCGCGCTGAAGCGGACGCTGTAGAAGCGATCGAAAAAAAGAAGCCTGCCGCAGAAAAAAAGAAAGCTGCACCTCGAAAAACCTCACGGGCTAAAGTCCCCGTAGAGATTCGCAAGAAGTTATTTTGGGGAGTTTTTAATCAATCCCTAAAACGAGTCGCTCTTTTTGCTTTTGACCAGAAGGACGCTGCAGAAAAGAAGGCCGAGGAACTCTCGAAATCGGGCAAGGTGCAACACTTCGTACAAAAAATCAAAGAAGAAATCACCGCCTAGTGCAGGTTTGTCTGGACCGTGGTATCTGGACCGTGGTATCTGGCCAGTGTTATCTGGGTTATCTGGCCAGTGTTATCGTTATCTGGTTTACCTGGCCAGTGTTATCTTGCCGGTGCAACCTTCTTAGTCCGATGCGATTTCAGGTGAGATGTGATTTCAGAAGTCGGGCGGTCTCGTTACTATCGACAGAGGACTTGCCGAATCCCCGCACCGCGCCAGCTGCGATCGCCTTCTGTTGGTATTCGTCGTAGTTCGTAATCAGCATCACGGGGACCTCACGAAACCGATCGTCCTGTTTGATGGTATTGATGATTTCCAGCCCGGAACTGCCATCGCGATCCATGATTCGATTTACGAGTACGAGGTCGTAGGTTTCTGTAGTGAGTTTGACCATCGTCTGTGCAAGGTTGTCGGCTGAGTCGACCTTCGCATCACAATGCGTTTCAACCACATCCCGTATCGTTGCGTGATCAGCTGAGCAGTTACCCACGTCGAGAACTCGCTTCATCGATAATCTCCTTGTTCCGAAATTCGAGCTGGTGATATTCGTCCGCTGGAAAGAGTTGGGCCGACCCAATGCTAGCATTACTCGTTAATGATGGCTTCCCGTGACGTGCAGGTTGGCCCAATCGAACAAGTTTAGCCGTTCATTACTTCCGCTAAAACCGGGACCTTCATCGACGTAAGTCCTTTCGCAGAAATTCTTTCTGGAAGGTTCAAGCGGATTGATGTGTGAGGACGATATGGTTGGTGTCGCATGACGAAACTAAGGTGCCGTGTGTCGAACGAGACCTCGATTCGCACCACGACATAACGTACTTTGGACCGCCCGTAACACTTTCGAGTCATGGAATGACTCGAGACGGTCCATGGTGCAAGTTACACGGAGTGAAATGCGGCATACTCCCTACCCTAGCCTTACCTGCCTGTAGCCCACCCCGATTCCTACCTTGTGTCCACTTTGCCCGACGGATCGTCCCGACGGTAAATCCGAACAGCCATAGCGTGGCACGAAAAAATATTGGTGTGAGCGGCATGCCGGTTACGGCAGAGTCTGCCTGCAGTTTCCCCTTATTTAGGAGATTACGGTCGATGAAATGGAACGTCCTTGCTGGAACCATCGTGCTGTCTGCGAGCGTGTGTACGCAGAGCTTCGGACTTGAGCTGCTTGATCGCATGTTGGGTGTTGGTGGATGCTGCAGCAATGGCTGTGCATCGGCTGCCCCAGCCTGTGGATGTGATAGCGGCTGTGCCGTTGACCCAGGTTGTGGATGCGATAATGGCTGTGCTGCTGCCCCCGCTTGCGGGGGCGACAGCGGCTGTGCACCTGCTTGTGGATCTTGTGCCACAACTCGTTGCTGCAAAGGCGAATTGCTGAAGCGGCTGTTGGGAAATCGTTGCAAGAAGAGTTGCGCAACAGCAGCCTGCTGCGACAGTGGCTGTGCTGCTGACCCAGCCTGCGGTTGCGACAACGGTTGTGACAATGGTTGTGCTGCTGATCCAGCTTGCGGTTGTGATGCAGGATGCTCGGCTGCTGCTTGCTGCTCGGCTCCCACCTGCTGCTCAACCAAGTGCTGCCGCGAAGGCTTACTGAAGCGTTTGCTCGGCAACCGCTGCAAGCGAAGCTGTGACAGTGGCTGTGCTGCTGACCCAGCTTGCGGTTGCGACAACGGATGTGCAGCTGGATGCTCGGCTGGTTGTGGTAGCTCTGCCGGTGCCCCGTCACCTGCAGCTGGCCACGGCGATGCAATGCCTCCTGCACCTGCTGTTGATCCGTCGGCCAAAGTACCGGGCAAGCTTCGCATCATGAATGCAAGTGCTCGTACAGTCGTCCGCGGCTAAGAAACTACCGTCGGAAGGAATTGATCCCGAGACCCGCCCGAGGGAATAATCCTCGGGCGGGGTTTTTTCGTTTGCTGCGATGCTTAGACCATGCCCCATTTCTTTCGTAGATACCATTCGACAGTCAAACACGCAGCACTGACAAGGAAGGCGACCCATGCGTCAATCGTTCGATCACCCAGCTGGCGACGATCAACAACTTCCGACTCACGAATTGGTGGCGTGTTTGTCAACTCAAGTAGCGTCTCCGACAACTGTTCGGGCGCAATCACTTTCCCTCCGCTTAAATGCGTGTGCCTTGCCAATCTCTCCAAGAAGGATGGATTAGCCGCCGGATCTTCGAGTTCCAAGTCTCGGTCCACAACAAGATATTTTACCTGTGCGCTCTCCAACAGCTGTCCGTCTTTTGACGCAGTTACCGTCAGTTCGTGCATTCCGGCCGAAACGGAAGGAAGTTTGGCCGACCAAACTGGAGGAACCTTTTCGTTTGGTGCTGTCGCAGGAATTGGATCGATCTTCGTTGATTGACTTGCAACTCGTACTTCTGCGGCAAGTTCCGGTAGAATACCTGGCGTTCCAAGCTGTTGCACCGAGTGGACCCATTCGATTTCCGCGAGCACTTCTTCACCCACATCCACGCGGCGCCGGTTTAGCTTGAGTTTTAACTGCGACTCCGGCAATTCGTTACGCTGGGCAAGCCACAACAAGACTTGACGCCAAAATCGACGATGTTGTTCTGCGAATCCGCGTGTCTGCCAGCGCCAGGTCGAAAATCCGGCAAATGCGACGACGTGTCCTTCCCCGTATTGTCCAGCAACCAACAGTGGGTGCGCCTCCGGTTGTTGCGAGGCGGCCAATAGGATCGCGTCCGGCTTAAGTCCCGACCATCGCAAGGCTCCGTCCAACGGAGGTAGTCTTTTCCACGCAGCCGACGAATCCTCATCCTCGGAGATTTGCAACAAAGGATGCACTCTTTGGGGCACCATAAACAACTCACCTGGAACTTGAATGTCTCGACGGATTGCTGCATCGGCCTGCGAAGGTTGACGTTCAAGGCTATTCATTTGAATTGGCAACATATCCTTCAGCGGAGTATCTGCATAATTCCCTGGTCCCATCGTGTGAAAGCCGCCGATCGCTAAGAGACCGCTCCCTTGTTCGACATGAATCCGCATTTGATCGATCCAACTCGGGTCCAAAGCCGAAGCTTCGATATCGCCCAGAACATAAACATCATATTTTTTGGGTGGCAAGGGTAGCGGCCACTTGTCGCGTCTGCGACGGGACAACACGATGGGATCTAACTCAATGTCAGGAGATTCTCGCCAACTTCGCACCAGTCCTTGAAATTCCTGTCGCAGCGGATTTCCCTCAATGTAAATCGCGCTGAGTCCGCCTTCTTGCACCCGCAGAAAGCAGACCTGGCGATTATTGGTCGTAATGAGTTCTCCGTCCTGTGGTTCGGCCTGCACAACGAGTTCATATTCGCCCGGCTCATCAACACGTACATGAAATTTTATGTCCACATGATCGGAGTCAGGATTAAGCGTAGCCGTACGTGTTTCAACACTTTGCGGCGGTTCGTCGTTTCGCTGCAAAGTAGCATGTACAGGAATGCCGTGTCCGGGATACCCGACAATTCGCAAGCCGGCCACGACTGCAAGCTGATTCTTGGCAAAGACGGTGGCGGTTTCAGGCCATGAATCGACCGAAACATCACGAGACTGAGTTTCATCTCTTCCACGACCGAACGGTACTGCAATCAAGGCGGTATTTCGGCGTGCCAAGTCGCTCGCCATTCGTTCGGCGTCCGCTACAGGTCGAACGGCGTGCTGAGCTCCGTCGGACAGCATAAAAATTGCACGTAACTCAACACCGGAAAGTCCCTCCATGACGCTCTGCAGTGCGCCTCCGAGATCGGACTGTTTACCCGACGGTTGAATTTTGTCCAGCGGCACGAGTCCTGGAGACGGCTGTTGCGATTCGCCGGAAAACAAAATTGTGCGGACGCTTGTTTCGCTCGGAAGGTTCTCGACCATGGAACGTACTTTGTCCAGGCACCCCATCAAGGCTTTCCAACGAGTTGCACCGTTATTTTCGTCGGCGATAGTCATGCTCCGCGAAATATCGACGAGGAACACTATCAATTGTTCACCTGGGCGAATTCGCGTCCGCACGATCACAGGTCGAACCGCTAGCAGCAACAAAACGGCTATGACGACCGCACGCAATGTAAAAAGTACCCGCGACCGTCTGGCGGTCACCCCGACCGATTGTGGCCGCACAAACCACATAGTGCCTATCAGCAAAATAGCAATCGACAATACAGCCAAGTATTGGTCAAAAATGGGCTGCAGATGCCAGGCACTCATAGCGAAATCCCTTCGCTGCTACCTAACGATTCTCCACGAACGGCATAAAATCGGTTCGCCGCAACGTGCTCGCACGCGAGCACCACGGCAAGCAACACAAGCAATGGAGCGTAGGCCTCATAGCTACCTCGCAATCGCACATTTCTCCGCAATTCTGGTATCGCGCGCGAGAACTGCCAATCGGCAAGTTGCAAACCATCTACCAGTTCTTCTGGCTCGCTTCGAGCAAGTTGGGTAGCGGGACCGGACAGATTGATGGAAAATCCGTGGTGCGACGAATCCGGCAACAAGGACTTGAGTCGATAAACGCCAGGCACTTCGACGAAAGGAAGTCGTACACTGCCATCGTTTTCTGCTGTCAGCGATTGCCAGGTATCATCGGGAGTGAACAGTTGATAAACCGCACTCTCTGGTGCGTTCTTCCAGGCAAGCCGCACGGACTCGCCCGCCATGAAGTTGGATTGATTGGATGTGGAGTCGGTCAGGTATTCGAACAATTCCACGACCAGAGTGAAGGTCGGCCAGTCATCGTTTTCACCTAGCAGTAAACGGTTCCAGGCGATTTCCGTGCGGTCGTGTTGCGACTGTCCCAGGGGTGTCGTAAGCATTACGACATGTCCTTTTCCCACAGCGCGGTCCAGAATGGCGGGTTGACCCTGATTGTAGGTGGCCACGATTTGGCTATCGGGCTGTAGGCTGCCGACATACCAATGTTGAAACACCGGAAATGCAGACCAAGGGATGACTGACCGATGGGGCTCGACCCATGCCAGTGCTCGGTGGGATACGTCCGTGACTTGTAGAGCCAACGGATCGACGGCGTTCCAAACTCGCACATTGGCGGCTGGCGTCAATGCAAGTGCTGCCTGCGAAGAAAACTGCTCGGGTGGACGCGCACGCGGCCCCAAGGCAATCAAAATGCCTCCCCCGCGTTCGACAAACTTCGTCGCTTTTCGCCAAACCGCTGGTGGCAAAGGAGGCGGATCGATCCAACACATAGCATCGTAGCTGGAGTCGTCCACGGATTCCAATTGCGCTGCATCGACCACATCGCAGCCGAATCCCGCGGCCAACAACAAGCGGTCCATAGTATCCCGCGCTGCAACGTCCCAGCTCACCAACAGAATGCGTCGATTGTTGCGCACCAGCAGACTGAAATAGCGGAGATTATCGCCGGCCAGTCCGTCTTCGAGATCACGCAGTCGAACCACACCATGATGCGTGCCTTGAGGCAGTCCCTTAAGCTCAAACGATACCGTAGACGATCCATTGGCGTCGAGCGATACCGTGCGTAGATCGCGACCGATGAGTGTTGGCACTCGCACCTGCCCATCAATAACAACCGGCAAATCGGCCTGCGGCTGTTCTAAAGCCAGTTCTAGCTGCACATCACGCGCCGGACCTAACTGCTCCACATCGACGACTACTTGTACTGTTTGCCCCGCGGAAACGACTTCGGGGACAAGTCGCACAGGATTCAGCGCGACGTTGACTCGTTCTTGAATTCCCACGTCCAATACTTGGATCGACAACGACCGCGATTCCTCGCGCACGGAGTCCCAAAGCTGTGGATTGGTTTGATCCCAGGCTAGCGAGCCGAGATCACTGAACAGGTAAAGTTCCTTGGCGGACAATTGTGAACTTGTCACCATGGTTATGCCGTGTTTCACAAGTTCGCGAACGGGTCTGGCAAAGTGGGCCAGTCGGAGACCCTTAAGTGTTCGCTCGACGCTGCCTTTTTCGGGGGATAGCAGGCCGACGGGGCCATGAGAATCAACAATCCCGATTTCACTCCCTGCCGGAAACTGGGACAGCAACTCGGCCGCCATCTTCTGTGCAAGTTGTAGTCGAGTTTCACTGGCATGTAGGTAGTCCATGTACGGAGCGGTGTCGACTACAATTGCAGCCGCGACCGGTTCTTCCTCATCCCTCCAGAGGGCACCGCGCTGCGAGCCGAATCCGTACACGAGTCCAGTGATCAGGACCGCAACTCCAAGCATCGCTATCGTGCCGATCGTAAGAGCGCGTCCCTGCCGTTCACCCCAAAGTAGAAGGGCCGCCAACCCTCCTGCCGCTACACAAAGGCAAACTACCACCAAGACCAGGAAACTAATCCCACTGGCAGAAGTCGCCACCCGAGGCCGGGACAATAACAGCGCCAGCAGTCCCAGCAATAAGCATCGCAGCATGAGCAACAACCAGTGTCGAATTTGAAGTTGCCGATGCGTCTGTGCCTGCTTCTGCTGCAGGAAACGTACGGCAGGAAACCGCATTCGCAAGGGTTTCCGACGTGTCAACAAGTGCAGAGCGACGGGAATTGAAAGCGCCAAGCCCCCCGCGATCAGCAGCGTTTGATGCAGAAACTCCACAGGTAGCATGGAACCTACTTTCCTTGACGACGACGGACCTAGACTAAAATCGAGACTGTCGGCTGTGCAGGTACTCCAATAGTGCCTTGTCGAAGGCCATGCTCGTGTCCAAGGGTACGTAGTCGACACCCACTTGCAAACACTCCTTTTGGTAATCGTCTCGGAAGGCAGAGACTTGATCTCGATAGGATGTCCGATAACCGCTGGAGTCGACTTCGAGCCGCTCGCCTGTTTCAGAATCTTCAAACTCCATTTGGCCATCGAAGGGAAAATAGACCTCCGCCTCATCTAATATGTGAAAGAGTATCACATCATGCCCGCCGTGCCGAAGGCGACGCAACGCGCTAAGAATTGGCTGTGGATCTGCCAATAGGTCGGTCATGAAAATGACAAGGCTATGATGTTTGAGCATCGCCGCGAGTTGATTGATGCAATATGCCACATCGGTGCGCCCCGCCGGCTGCAATCGCGCCAAGAGCGTAAGTACATGGCCTAGATGCGTTCGTTTGGACCGCGGCGGAAGGCTCTGTCGGATCCGATCGTCAAAGGTGACCAAACCGACGGGGTCTTGCTGACCAATCATCAGGTAGGTCAATGCGGCGGCCAGAGAAATCGCATACTGAAACTTGCTGAAATCCTGGCGATAGGTGTACGCCATCGACTCGCTCTTATCGACGGCAATATAGCCTGTCATGTTCGTTTCGGCTTCAAACTTTTTGACGTAGTATTTTTCCGTTTTGGCGAATACGGTCCAATCGATATCATGTGGGTCGTCACCTGGCGCGTAGCGACGATGTTCACTGAATTCAACCGAGAATCCGTGAAAGGGACTGGCGTGCAGGCCGTGCAAAAAGCCTTTCACCAGGAATTTGGCGCGCAAATCGAGTCGTGCGATTTGGCGTACAACCTCGGGTTTTAGATAACGTTCAACCGACATACTCTCCCCTTCAGACGCTGGGAGCGGGAGGGGGGATATCGTACTTGGGGATGTCGGGTTGTGGCACTTCTTTCAAGAGCCGACGCACGATATCGTCCGTGGAGAGTCCCTCGGCTTGGGCCTGAAAGTTCGCGCTCACTCGATGACGCAACACAGGAATCGCGACCTTTTGAATATGTTCAATTCCGACGGAAAATCGGCCCTCCATGGCGGCCATTGCCTTGCCACCATGAATCAAGAATTGGCCAGCCCTCGGACCCGCGCCCCATTCAACGAGATCCTGCACAAATTGCGGAGCGGCAGAATCTTGGGGGCGCGTAGCCCGCACGAGTTGGGCTACGTAACGGATCACAAACTCGCTGACGGCCACACTTCCCACCAACTTTTGCAGGTTCACGATCGAGCGAGCAGACAAGATCTTGCGAACTTCGGCTTTCTCTTGACGCGTCGTGAGCGTCAGGATCTTTTCTTCTTCGTCCGCCGTCGGATAGCCGATCTTGATGTTAAACATGAATCGATCGAGCTGGGCTTCAGGCAGGGGATACGTACCCTCCTGTTCAATTGGATTTTGGGTGGCGATCGTGAAAAAAGGGTCGGGGAGATCATAGGTCTCGCGACCAACCGTAACCTGTCGCTCTTGCATGGCCTGAAGTAACGCCGATTGTGTCTTGGGAGGCGTGCGGTTGATTTCATCGGCCAACAGAACATTGGTAAACACCGGCCCCTCGACGAACCGAAATATGCGACGACCGGCCTCGTCTTCTTCCAGGACATTTGTGCCGGTAATATCGGATGGCATGAGGTCCGGCGTGAACTGGATGCGTTTGAACCCAACGTCCAAAATGCGGGCCAAAGTGCTTACGAGCAGTGTTTTTGCCAAACCTGGAACGCCTTCCAGCAAGCAATGCCCGCGCGTAAAAATAGCTGCGAGTACCTGTTCGATCACCTCGTCTTGACCGATAATTACTTTTTGCAATTCCTGCTGCAATAAGAGACGATGCTGGCGGAATTCCTGCAGTACCTCTCCTAGGCTACGTTGTTTTGTCGCCACGATATTGGAAATTCCTCCGCCGAACTGGATCTTGCCACCTGAGAATCAGTAGAATTCTATCGGCCACGGCCCGAGTCAGCAACGCGAATCCGATGAACGAGATAAGATAACATGCGAAGGATAGGTGCTTTTTCACGACCAGCAAGTCCCGGCAATGGGGTGATTGGACTCATGGCTATCCTTCTAGCCTACGGTTGTCCCTACGTTTGCCGCGCGGACGACCAACTGTCACCCGAGAAAGTTCGAATCGCAATTCAACGTGGTGCGGGCTACCTGTTGTCGATCCAAAAAAACGACGGAAGCTGGCGGGACTACGAGCGTACGAATCAACCCGGTGGCGCAACGGCTCTTGCTGCGCTGGCCTTGATGAGCAGTGGGTACACACCCCGCGACCGCGCCGTTACCAAAGCGCTTGACTTCTTGCGAGAAACCGATCCAGAGTCACAAACGTACGCGCTTGCTTTGCACATCCTCGTCTACTGTGCGGCAGAACCGCGCAAGGACTTGCCTCGTCTCCAAGGGTTGGTGGCCCAACTCCAATCGACGCAAATTACGACGGGCAAAGGGAAGGGGGGCTGGAATTATGGACGCAATCCCAATCCCGATAGTCATGATCCATCCAATACACAATACGCGCTCATGGCATTGCACGAGGCGGAACGAAACGGGATCTCCGTAGAGGATCGAACATGGCGGCTCGCACAGGACTACTGGCAGCGACTACAGCTTCCCGACGGTAGCTGGAAGTATTCGGACTCGCCTCAGTACGGTCCGTCCGGCAGCATGACGTGCGCCGGAATCGCATCGTTGATTATTGCACACGGGGAACTCGAAAAAGGAACAGCCACAGTCGACGCGCAAGGTAGCATGCAATGCTGCGGCGTCTTGGAACAACACCCTGAGATTGAACGAGGTTTTGATTGGCTGGCGCGACACTTTTCGGTCCAAAAGAATCCCGGAGATGGTGGAGCCGGCGGGTTAGGCTGGTACTTCTACTACATGTACGGCGTAGAACGCGTGGGCAGAATGTCGGGGCGGCGATTCATTGGGGATCACGACTGGTATCGTGAGGGGACCAGCCGGATCCTTGCGCGACAGGACCCACTCAATGGCAGCTGGAAAGGGGAAGATGTTGAGAACGACATCATTGGCACGTCCTTCGCGATCCTGTTTCTGTCAAAGGGGCGTCGTCCGATTCTGATTTCGAAACTAGTCTCGGACGAATCGGAAGACACGAACCACCATCAACACGATCTTGCCAACTTGACCCAACACGTGGAACGACGTTGGCATCAAGACATGACATGGCAGAACATTGATATCAAGGCGGCTACGGTCGAGGATTTGCTCCAGTCTCCGGTTCTGTTTCTTTGTGGTAGGGACGGATTGCAGCTGACTTCCGCCCAGAAACAGAATTTACGAAATTACGTTGTCGGTGGGGGCTTTGTTTTTGCCAACGCTTGCTGTGGCGGAAAGGGATTCGACAAGGACTTCCGCCAACTGATGCAGGAACTCTTTCCCGAGACCCGCCTACGATTCCTGGAATCAGACCACCCGATTTGGTACGCCGAGCAGACGGTTCCGGACAACCAGATCCGACCTTTGTATGGGCTCGACGCCTGTTGTCGAACGGGTGTTGTGTATTGCCCAGAAGATTTGTCGTGCCTATGGCAGTTGGGGAATCAACGTCTCCTCGATGATTTACCCGCGGACGCTCGCGAAAAGGTGCTGGGAGGCCTCGCGATGGGAACGAACGTTCTTGCCTATGCCACGAACCGACAATTGCGGGACAAACTGGACCGAATCAACGTACCCAACCCGAAATCGGACGTTCCTACGATCCCGGACGCCCTACGTGTGGCGCAATTGCGGCATTCTGGGGGGAGCCACGAGGCAGCGGCAGCCGTCGGGAACCTCCTGCTGAAACTGCGCGACTACGCCGAAGTCGCTGTCCGTCTCGAAACGCCCCTAATAGAACCTAACGACGCTCAATTGAAAGACTTGCCGATCATCTTTGTCCACGGACGACGTTCGTTCGAGTGGACTAGTGAGCAACGCCAGGCAATTCGGAACTATTTGGACAAGGGTGGCTTCCTGATTGCCAATGCCATTTGTGCCAGTCAGGAGTTTTCCGCATCGTTCCGAACCGAGATGTCCCACATATTCCCAGAAGCACGGCTCCATGCGGTACCAGCCAGTCACCCGTTGTTTTCGGGTGAGTTCGCTGGTTTTGATGGATTTGACGTAACGCGTGCTAAGGTTCGCCATCCGACAGCGCGCGTCGCGCAGGACGAACCCCTCCGAAGCGTGACCGTCGAAGAGGTTCCGACGTGCGAGGCCGTAGAGCGGGGGGGACGAATGGTGGTTCTCTTCTCGCCGCTGGATTTGAGCTGCGCATGGGAAAACCATCCGTCAATCGAATGTGAAGGATATGCGACCGAAGACGCCGTAAAACTTGGAATCAATTTCGTGCATTTTGCCATGCAGCAGTAGACCCGCCATCCTCGGTTCGACCACCCTGTTCGGAATTTACACCGTGCGATATCCTTCGGGAGGGGTTGTCGGTCAATTAATTCCGCCAGCTGCCTTCACGGAGCCCTCTTGGAAGTAAGTAAACAGCAATTTCCCTTCGAATTCATGAGTGTCTATGGGGATCTACGATCGGCCGTATTACCGCGATGATTCTCCGCGTCCCGGGGTACAACTCGCCGCGCCAAAGACCATGGTGGGCAAGTTAATCTTGCTCAATGCCGTTGTATTTTTGGCGATGGTCTTTTTCGACTTAGACAGCTGGTTGGTTGTCACGGCCGATGTGGCCATGCGTCCGGCATTGTGGTGGAAGTTTCTCACATGCGGGTTTGCGCACGATCCAACGAATTGGCAACACATATTTTTTAATATGTTCATGCTTTACATGTTCGGTCGGGAAGTCGAATCGGTATATGGCGGTCCAAGGTTCCTTCAGGTGTATCTCTTCGCTCTGCTCATGGGGAGCGTCATTTGGACGTTCTCTACCTACTTCATCGTCAAGAATGCCGGTGGTGACCCGCAAGGGGCAGCCATGTTGGGAGCTTCGGGAGCGGTCGTCTCGATTTTTGCTTTGTTTTGTTTAAATTTTCCCCATCGGCGTTTGTTCATCATGATGCTGTTTCCGGCTCCAGCGTGGGTCGTGGGTGTCGCTTATGTGCTCATGGACATCAGTGGAGTTGTGAGTCCACGGCAAAACGTGGCGTATTTAGTGCACTTGGTGGGAGCGGCATGCGGCTTCATCTACTTCTTTTACGGGACGAGCGGGGACCGCTTCCTATCCCGCATCACAACACCCCTCCGCGGCTGGGCGACGGGCAGACGACTCAAAGTTTACCGGGGAAGTGAAGAAGTCGACCGACTGGCAGTCGACGCCGACCGCATTTTGGAGAAGCTCCATCGCGATGGTGAGTCAAGCCTCACGCCACGTGAGCGGCGGATCCTCGAGTCTTACAGTCGGCAGGTGCGTGAACAACGCCAATAGCGTCCGCCTCCGCTGCGTCAAAATGCCAATCGTCTGCGGGACTTCATGGCAGCAGCGGGACTGCATGGCGGCATCTAGACTAGCCGGACATCCCCTGCACGGCGCGCTGATTATTGAGGTACAGCGTCTTCAGTGTCTGGCGCAATTCCGCGATGCGGGCTTCCAGTTGAGCAAGGTAGGCTGTCAACACCTTCCGTTCTTGATCGAAACCGCGTAAATCTCCGTTCAGCTTATCTCGCTCTTGCGTTCGATATTCAATCTGTTGTTCGACGGTTACTTGAGACTGTTTAAAAACTTCCAGATTGCGTTGAATGACCGACATGCGATCTTGAAGTGCGCTGAGCCCAAGGTTCTTACTGCGGAAATCATAGGCGTAGTCACGTAGGTGGCGAACGAATACTTCGCGCACCGGCTGTGCTACGCCGGAATCGATGAGGACCTTCGCCGTAACGGAATCGAAAATCCCGGTCTGTTCCGGCTGTACGGTCGCCGGACCATCGGTCCCCTGTCTCAAGTTCGAATCACGAGCACGACCACTCACATCGAACGGCTTATCGGGCAGAGCGGACTCACCTTCGGCAGGAACATCGACCTCAAAAGTACGTTCCTTTACGAATTTTATTTCGGCCCATCGTCGTTCCGGCAGATCGGCCGGTTGAGCGTCTTGGCGGTCTCGCAAGTACTCTTCCACCAGCGGGGCAATCTGGTCCGGCGCTGCGTTGGTCATCGCCATAAAGAGTGCTTGCAATTGCTCTGGTTTGGCTCCCTCAAAAACATCTTGAGCGTCGCGGGGCATTGTATCGTAGAGGGTCCAGGGGGAGCCGGTCTTGATCACCGCCAGTTGAGTCTCGCTGAGCGGCGCGGTCGGATGCACTACGACTTTGCTGCCGTCGACCTCGGCAATACGAAACTCACCGAGATAGGCAAACGGAATTCGAAGCACTGCTCGAACGTCTTTTTCGACGATGGAGGAATCTCGCAGTAGCAATTCTTGAATCGGCAGCCGGAGTGGCTCGGGAAGAAACGATAGGTGAATAGGAGCTTCCGCAAACGCAAACACGATCGTTTGCGTTTGCAGTCCAGTTGGCCGAGACGTCGTTGCGGGCTCGGCTTTCGGAGTCGCACCGCTAGCTGCGTCATCTGCCTCAACCGGTGGGGGCTCGTTCGAATCTTCTTCCAAGCCGAAACGCCGCCAACTTGCGTCACCCCAAGCCGCGGAATTCAAGACAAAGCCTTGCCCCTCGGCTGTAACGGCCGCTAGATTCCGCCACACTTGGCCACGCAATTGGATGTTCCTGTCCAACTCTTCCGTGGACCTGCGAATCGAAGTACTCAGCTCGGTCGTTTTAAGTTCCGCCTGTTCGGCCTTCGTGGTCAGAGTTTCCACGTGCTTCATCCAAGCCAAACGCGTACGCAAGTTAGCAGCAGCAAGAAAAATAAATACCAATGCCAGCACGAAGATACCCGCAGCCAGCGCAATGTGCGCTGCATTCCAGATTTCCGCGCTCTTGTACGCCGCGAACCCAAAGAACAACAACAGTATGCCCAGAACGATCCAAAGGACCATGCCCTGCTCCTAACCACCCGTTGACCAATCGTGCAAACTTACGGCGTCGACACTCGCTTCCCGGACGGTCCCTCAGATTTCAGGAGGGGCCGGCACAGCATGACCTCGCGAGCATCCCTTGCAGGATAAACCAGGAAGACTTTAACGTCAACTTGCGCCACTGGCAGCAAAACACCGTAAACCTTTACAAAACAATACCTTACAGCACACAGGGCCGCTCCGCCAGAAAGAAACAAACTGAAGCCGTAGCGATTATTCTGCCGATAGGGATAAAAGGGGCAAGAACGGCTCCAGTTCGGATCCGAACAGATTCGGGGCCCCCAACCCGAATCCTGGCTGCGTGTCGGGAGCTAGGTCGTGTCGTGGACCTGAGCAAACTGCCCTTTGACTGAAGCTGGGACGCAGAGATTTCCGTGTAGTGTTCCATGTGCGGGATCCAATGGCATTTTCAATTCCATCCCCAACTCGAACGCCCCGGCGAGGCCTTCCTCGTGGTGCCTGGAGCGGCTTACGTTTAGCGACGTGCTTGCTGCTATTGAATTGTGGTTGCAGCCGAGCCTTCTATCGATCGCAAGCAGACCGCGATGCGTACCGCCTGATTGCGGAAAAGCAGGCCGCTACGAATTGGCCGCTCAAGAATTTCACGATCGCTACTGATCCGCAGTCGCGAATGTATGACCCGTTTTCGCTCGACTGTCCGCCGATGCCGCCGGACGATCCAGGGTCGCACCAGTTCATGCATTGTGTCGACGGCAAGAAGGGATACCCGCGCTGGCATGCTAACGGCGATACGTTTGCGGTGGAAAACGCGAATTGGCAGTCTTACTTGCCTACGAACGAACAGAACAAGGTCGTACTCAACGCTGACGGTGCATTGTCGCTGGCATTGCTCCACTCCCCGGTGTATCAACAGCAACTGGAAGAACTTTACCTTTCGGCACTGGATGTGAGCTTTGAACGTTTTCGATTTGATCATCAATTTTTTGCTGGATATTCTACGACGTACACAGCGGATGGAAGGCTGCGGAGTGGCGACGGCGAGTCAAGCAGCGTACTGAACCTTTCGACGTTTCCCGGATCACGCGGCGTGCAGATGCGGAAGTTTTCCTCAACCGGCGCGGAGCTTCTGGTGGGGTTTGCCAACTCGTTGGTCTGGCAATTTGCGGGCCCTAACGAATACGATCCGCGCACGCTCATGGATTTCAGCCTGATCCAACCGCTACTTAGAACGGCCGGCCGCGACCGGATACTTGAGGGACTGACGTATTCCGAGCGGACCTTGTTGGCAAATGTGCGGCAAATGGAGAGATTCCGCAGCGGATTTTACTTACAGGTTTTCGCTGGACTGAATCCGGATACAGGCCCGTCCCGCGGTGGAATTACGCTAGGTTCGTTGAACGGTTTCTCGGGCGTCGGGGAAGCAAATGGTTTCCTGGGCCTACTGCAAGCTCGACTGAACATACGCAATCAGGAAGCCAATATTGCGTCACTTCGCAGCAGTTTAGCGCAATTGCAGGCATTTTTCGAAGCGGGCCGCATTGACTATTTACAGATGGAGCAGGCCCGCCAAGCGCTCTTTAACGCCGAGAGTCGTTTACTCAGTTTACACGCCTCCTATTTTACGCGATTGGATACGTTCAAGCTCAACCTCGGTCTTCCCCCGCACGTTCCCCTGGAAATTTCCGATCCCTTGTTGGACGGATTTGATCTCATCGATCCGGCCACAGTACCGTTGCAAAACGAGCTTACCCAAATCCAAGAGCAAGTCGGTCGCATCCTTGCCCAACTCACTCCTCGCGATCTGGAAAGACCCGAGCGGGCCACCCCGGAAACTCTTGACACCGAACGACCACCTCAAGAACTCTTGGGCGAATTGCGGCAGTGGCTGACGAAAGCGGAATCGCTGCGAGATCAGCTAGAGACGAAACTTGCCGCACGAGCCGAGTCCGACATCGAACGGTTACGAAAGTCGATTCCCGATCGACGCGACCAATGGCAAGCGTTGCGTCGACAATTGTCCGATGATGACGAACTGGGAAACACGGAACTGAGTTCTTCTCAACTCGTGGCAGAAGACGAGTTGCAACAGATGCCAGAAGAACTTAGCGAGATCTTACAGGCGACTCTGGCCAGACTGCGGGACCAAAAAAATCGATTGATCGGACTTGACCAACGACTCGCCGACCTGCGGGACAGCTGGTTGTCCGAAAAGGCGCCGGCGCAAGAGACTTCACAAAGCGTCCTCCGCGAGTTACCCAACGAGCTGACGATATTGACCAGCAACTCGCTCGACTTGGCGTTGACACAAGCAAGGGCAAGAACCGAAAGTTTGAAACTTGTGCCCATCCAGTTGGATTGGAAGGATGCACTTGAAACCGCGCGGCAATATCGACTCGATTGGATGAATGCACGCGCCGCCCTGGTGGACGTCTGGCGGCTGATCGAGTTCCACGCCGACGATTTGGAGAGTGACCTCGACCTCGTATTCAGTGGCGACATATCCAATGTCGGCAACAACCCCTTTCGTTTTCGGGACACAACGGGTCGATTGCGGGTCGGCATCCAGTTTGATTCGCCGATTACTCGACTTTCGGAAAGAAATACGTACCGACAAGCGTTAATTGAATATCAACGCGCACGCCGGCGTTACTACCGATACCAGGACGAAGTAGCGGCCGGCTTGCGTAGCTCACTGCGTACGATACGTGTCAACCAGATGAATTTTGAATTACGTCGAGCGGCGGTGCAAGTTGCGATAACGCAAGTAGAATTGACACGGCTCCGGCTGCAGGAACCACCGCGACCCAATCAAGAGTTCTCGTTTGGGGCTACCACAGCGCGCGATCTAGTGAGCGCTCTCACGGACCTCTTGAGTGTCCAAAACGATTTCTTAACGGTCTGGGTAAGCCACGAAGTGCTCCGTCGCAGCCTTGACTTTCACCTGGGTACGATGCAGCTCGACGAGTCGGGTCGGTGGATTGATCCAGGGCCCATTTTGGAAGAACGGCTGGCGGAAGAAATTCCCGTGCCACTACCCACGCCACTGCCCGCGATACTGTCCACGCCACCGCTGCCGGCGTCCGACGACGCCACTCGGGCATCGAGTTTTCCCCGACTCATCGTCCAAGCTTCGGCTACCTCAAGTCCTGGCTTGACGGAACGCCGGGAAACGTCGGCGGCCCACAGCGACTTCGGTCCGGAAATCGTACGCCTGCCGGTCCCGACGATTCACCTTGCTCCGCCGGCCAAAAAGTGAGTACTCCCGGGTGGCTCCAACGACCGTCCCACTCTAGAGAAGCGTCGCGACGCATGCTACTATCGTTTTGTCTGAAATTTCCCTCACATTCCCTCATTAGTTGGAGCAATCGTCGATGGCACGTCGCGCAGTGATTCTTACCGAGGGGCACACGAATCCACATACCGCCAAGACGGCGTCGTGCGTCATTCGCTATCAGCCCGATGATGTAGTTGCGCTACTCGATTCGACCCAAGCGGGCAGTACGTCTCAACAACTCTTGGGTGTGGGAGGAGACCTTCCGGTCGTTTCAAAACTGGCGGATGCTCCGCAGGCCGACACGCTCTTGATTGGAATCGCACCCCCCGGAGGGAATATTCCACCCGCCTGGCGTGCCACGATCCTGGAGGCGATCCGACGCGGGATGAATGTGGCGTCGGGCTTGCATGACTTCCTGCAGGACGATCCCGAGTTCTCCGCGGCCGCGCGTGCCAGCGGTTCCCAGTTGCACGATGTACGCCGATCCAGTTTCCGCAAAGTTTCTCGCCGTCAGGGACTCACTGACAAATGTTTTCGCGTCCATACCGTGGGACACGATTGTAGTGTGGGGAAAATGGTTGCTGGCGTCGAACTAACTCGCGCGTTGGAAGCACGCGGCCATGATGCAAAATTCATTGCTACCGGCCAAACCGGCATTATGATCGAAGGGGACGGGCTCCCGATCGACGCGTTAGTATCCGATTTCGTCGCCGGCGCTGCCGAATCGATGGTTAAGGAGAATCAACATCGTGAGTTCGTCGTCGTGGAAGGACAGGGGAGCCTAGTACATCCGTCGTATTCCGGCGTTACCTTGAGTCTTTTGCATGGTTGTTTCCCGCACGTAATGATTCTTGTCTATGAGGTCGGACGCACCCATGTTACGGGGCTCGACAACGTTCCAATTCCTCCCTTGAAGACTATCCGCGAAATGTTTGAGACCATGGGAGGCATTTGGCGGCCATGCCCGGTAGTGGGTGTTGCCATGAATAGCCGTCGCGTCACTGTGGCGGAGGCCGATGAAGAACGGAAACGCGTCTCGAAAGAATTGAACCTTCCCGTTTGCGACGTATTCCGCCATGGGTCGGACGAACTAATAAATGCAATTCTAAGTGCTCGCGATAAGTTTAACGCCCAACCCGCGTAGGAATGGCTGCTGCTGACTCGCATAGTTTCAACGGTTTGAGTGGTAACTCGATCTTTTCCCGGTAGGGTGGCAAATGCTGGAACTTCGTTTGCATCGACATTTCCTTAAGCTGGAACATGTGTTTACCATCTCTCGCGGGTCCGTAGATGTGCAAGAGACTCTGATCGCGGAGTTGCGATATGCTGGGCAATCTGGCTTTGGCGAGGCAACAACCAACGATTATTACAATGCAACGTGGAGTGCGATGGCCTCGGCATTGGACGGTATACGGAGCCAACTTGACGACACGCTGGCGACCGACCCGGAACGATTATGGGATCAAGTCCATCCTGCACTAGCGAATTGCCCATTTGCACAGTGCGCTCTCGATCAAGCCGCGCAGGACTTAGCCGGACGCCTCGCTGGCAAGCGAGTGTATCAGCGATGGGGAGATTCGCTGGATCGCCCCGCCAAGAGCAGCTACACCATTGGCATTGACACACCTGATAAGATGGTGTCGAAATTGCGCGCAGCACCAGGTTGGCCGATCTATAAAATTAAACTTGGCACAAGCGATGATTTGCAACTCGTACGTGCGCTAAGAGAACAAACAGACGCCGTCTTTCGTGTAGATGCCAACTGCGCGTGGGAACCCGACCAGGCGGTCGAAATGTCCAGATCCTTTAAGGAACTGGGCGTGGAGTTTATTGAACAACCTTTGCCTGCCCACAATTGGGATGGAATGCGCAAGGTCTTCGCCGAGTCTGCATTACCAATTATTGCTGACGAAAGTTGCGTCCTACCGGCAGATGTCCGCCGATGCCAGGGATTTTTTCACGGCGTCAACGTCAAGGCGGTGAAGTGCGGGGGCATCACACCTGCGCGGCGAATGCTCCAAGAAGCTCGCGAGCTTGGATTGCAGACCATGATTGGCTGCATGACCGAATCGACCGTCGGCATCTCTGCGATCGCACAACTATTGCCGTGGGTAGACTATGCGGATATCGATGGGGCGGCACTCTTAGCGACCGACATTGCCGACGGAGTCCGCGTGAATCGAGGAATATGCGAGTTTTCCGCTCGGCCTGGTACTGGCGTCATCCTGACCGCCACAGCGGCCGAATCGGCCTGAGGCTGAGTCGCGTGTGTTGACCCAGCACTTTACTAGCCCATTTGTTTTGAGGCTCGGACAGCGGGGGCTTTCCAACGCCCGGACCGGCCGTAAACGGTTACATTCCAACAAGCCCAATAACTCGCGCAAATGCAATCTTGATTGGCTCCGCTGGTCTAAACGTGTTTGCCTAACCTTTCGGCCAACCTTTGTAACGGTTGGCTATGGTCATGGGGCGACAGATAGACATGCAGGATGCTGGGCTCTCGGCGATTGGCCCACGCGTCCGTCAGCGCAACGTCGAATTCCTGCTCGGTGCGCACTTCGTAACCACGACCGCCGCCGAGCAACTGGGGTAGCGCATGGTAGCGCCATGGGTGAATATCGTTGAATTTCCATGTCCCGTCGTGCAGCATACGTTCGGTACCGTATCCGCCATTGTCAAGCACGATCACGATGGGGTCGAAGCCGTGGCGCACCATGTTTGACAGTTCCATACCAGTCATTTGAAACGCTCCGTCCCCGCAAATAACAACCACGCGCGCTTCAGGCCGCGCCACCTGCACACCTAAGGCGGCCGGCACAGAAAAGCCCATCGACGTGTAGTAGGCGGGGCTCAGAAATTCGGTCCGAGCATGGATGACGAGCTCCGTAGCAGCAAATAGCGAGTCACCAATGTCGGCTATGACTACCGTAGATTCATCCAACTGTTGATTCAATCTGGCAACTAAGCGAATGATTTGAATGGGAGCATCCGGTACCATTTTGTAGTGAGGCGGATGTGCTTGAATCGATTCGGGGAGGGATCGGACAGGAAGCACAGGGCGCCGTGCGGAAATCGCCTGGATAAAATCGCCCAACACGACGTCGTGATAGTGATGATGTCGGATCCGCAACTTCTCGCTGGTGGCATAGATACACCGAGCCGGATCCAAATTGGCCGTAAAAATTCCGAGATTAATGTCCGTCATGAAGGCGCCTAGCACCAGCACGCAGTCACTTTCCTCGACAAATCGCGTCACGGCATCGCGTCCCATTGCCCCTTCGTAAATGCCGGCAAACAGAGGGTGGGTTTCGCCAATAACGCTCTTTCCCAAGAGCGTGGTGGCAATGGGGATCTGCAACTTTTCCGCCAACTCCAACAATTGATCCTGCAAACCGAACCGATGGATTTCGATGCCTGCCAGAATCAGTGGCTTTTTCGCATTCTGCAACAAGTGGCAAGCTTCGTCCACCGCTTCGATCATTGCAGCCGGATCAGTAGCGTGAACGATATGTTGGTAAGCGTGTCCGCTTTGAGGGACGACGTCGACCATGTCCCGTGGAATTTCGATGAATACCGGCCGCTTGATTCTAGCGCAGGTATCCAAAACACGATCAATCTCTCGGAACGCGGTCGTAGGATCGGAAAGGTCTGTACACGTGACACATAGTTTTTCCATCACATCGAGCTGCGTGCGAAAGTCTCTCACCATGTGATGCAACAAGGGACTATTCGTTCGTTCCCGCAAACCAGGAGCTCCACTGATCACCACAAGGGGAGACTTCTCGGCATAGGCACCTGCGACCGAATTACAAATACTGAGGCCTCCGACGCAATAGGTTACACAGACGGCTCCCATTCCATGCACGCGTGCGTAGGCATCCGCTGCAAACCCGGCGCAGTCTTCTCGAGTTGTACCGATCACACGGAGCGGACTTTGCTCAAGCATCGTATAGAATTGCAGGATGTAATCACCGGGAATGCCAAATACGTCGCGGATGCCGAAGTCGTGTAAGCGTTGGATTAGGTATTGGCCGATGGACAGGGGTTGGTCGGTCGTGAGAGAAGAATTCATTGCGACAAGTCACCTGCTTTATGGACGCGGGAATGGTTCAAGATGAATTTCGTTGCCACATGTGCCAGTCGACTGGAGGCTTGCGACATTGGCCAAAGTTGTGGCGGCTATTTGCTGCAACGCCTCCCGTGTAAAAAACGCCTGGTGTCCGGTGATCAAGACGTTCGGAAACGTGGTAAGTCGCGCCAAGAGGTCGTCGTCGATACCGTGCTCTGACAAGTCCTCAAAAAAAAGATCCGCTTCTTCCTCGTAGACATCCAGTCCCAAACTGCCGATTTTTCCCGACTTGAGCCCGGCCAAAACAGCCCGCGTGTCGACCACCGCTCCGCGACTGGTGTTGATCAACATGACACCCCTCCGCATGTGCTCAATCGTGTCGGCATTCACCAAATATTTTGTCTCGGGAGTCAAAGGACAGTGCAACGTAATAATATCCGAATCACGCCAGATTCTCGCAAAATCGACATAATGGCCACCAAGTTCGACAATTCGTCCGTTTTCCCGCTTGTCGCAAGCCAAGATTTGACAGCCGAAACCGTGCAAGATGGTTGCTACGGTGGCGCCGATGGCCCCCGTGCCAATAATGCCAACGGTCCGCCCGTGCATATCGAAGCCCAGTAACCCTTGCAACGAAAAATTGCCATCTCGGACACGCTGGTGTGCCCGATGGATCTGACGATTTAATGCCAACATGAGCGCTACCGTATGCTCCGCCACAGCGTATGGCGAATACGCCGGTACCCGAACAACGCGCAAATGAAGCCGCTGCGCTGCTTGCATGTCAACGTTGTTGAAACCTGCGCAACGCAAAGCCAATAGGCGAACACCGTTTTCCGCCAATACTTTCAAGGTCGCTTCACTGCCGTCGTCATTGACAAACAGGCAGACTGCGGGGCTGTCCTTGGCCAGAATGGCAGTCTCCGGGGACAAACGGGGCTCTAGAAAAACAAGTTCGTGGTGATACGCTCCGTTCGCTTCTTCGAAAAAGGTCCGATCGTAGGGCTTGGTGCCAAAGACAGCGATGCGCATGGAAAAGATTCATTCCTCGAACTAGGGTTGACCAGTACGATCGTCGGCGGGCACCTCGATTATACTGGTTAGCATCGTACGGGAATATGGCGATTGACCTCAATTGGCACGCTGCTTGCAACAAACTATTTTACCCCGAGACGATTTGATGTACCGGCAATACTATCCGTCGCCCCGCCTTGGCAACACGCTGGAGGCAGGGCGGCCCTTCACGTCATCAAGAAAAGGATCCATCTCATGAATTGGTTTGAAAACCGCCGCATCGTTGCACCATTCGATTTTTCGAGCGAGTCGATTTCGTCCGTGGAAATGGCATGCCAACTGGCAACCAAATCGGGCGACATTCATGTGCTCCATGTGATTCCTCACTTGACGGCGACAGACCCCGGAGTGATTTGGGAGACGGTGGACGATGAGCGACGTAAAGATCACGCTCGAACCTCCGTGGAAAAGACGCTAAAAGAGCATGGTGTGGACGTTGAAAATATACACATCGATATTGGTGTGGGCGATCCTGGCACAATCATCGTCGACTTGGCAGAGGAGGTCGAGGCAGGAATTATCGTTATCCCTTCGCATGGGCGCACCGGCTTGAGTCGTGTGATCATGGGGTCCGTGGCGGAACGGGTGGTCCGGCACGCACTCTGCCCAGTGCTGGTGCTCAAGAAGAAGGCCAAATGATACCGATCGTATTGAGCTCTAACGGCGAAAACGTACCCGCTAAGGGCAAGCCCGGACACTCGCGGGCTGCTTCACGGTCATGACGGGACAATCGGCGCGCCGGACTACCATTTCGGCGACTGAGCCCATGACCAGCCGCAAGACGCCGGTACGGCCGTGTGTCCCCAGGACGATCAAGTTGATATCATGAGCCTTGGCGAACTCGAGAATCACCTCGGCCGGATGACCAACCATCGAGAAGTGTTCATATTCAAGTCCCGGTTCTGAGGGCTTAACTTGCAGCAGTTCCTGTTCTTCCGAATCCAAATCAGCGACCGAGGGCACAGCGCCGCAATATCCCGCCTCGAACGCGGGGACAATTTCGGCAACGTGCAAGAAGTAGATCTTGGCGTTTAGCGACTTGGCTAAGCAAGACGCGTATTGAATCGCGACCTTACTGTGCGCCGAGAAGTCGACCGGGCAAAGAATGCGATGGGAGGCCATAAATAACGCTCCATATTAAGGAAACTCCAGCGATACCGAACACCGAACTCTTTCTCGGAACAGCAAATCGAATGCCGCAATTGGACAAATCTTTGGAACGGGAACCGTTGATTGCTCGCCATGACAAGGCTCTCCCTCCCGACCTTAATGTGCCAATTCGCACACCTAGCGCGTCCCGAACAGCTCCCCCATCCCCGGCGAAGCAGGTATCCTACTGGGACGGATCGAACCCTCGTACGGTTCGCAGCCAAGCCGACGCTCCCCAAGGTAACCGGTCTTTCCACTCCGTCCCGAGTGGGGTGACTTGGCCGCCGGGGAAAAGTGGATCGAGTTGTGGTTCAGTACGGCGCTGCGTGGTATGCCGCTTGCTGTAATGGTCGGCCATCGGGGTCACGCCCCTGATTTTGGGTAGGCAATCGAGGTGAACGTATGACTGTCGAATTGGTTCGCGATCCCGTTGATATCCTGATCGTCGATGACGATGACGAGTTGCGGGACGAGATGGTACGGTATTTTTCCCGCCGTGGATTTCACGTGTCTGACGCAGCGCGTGGGGAAGATGCGTTGGCGATGCTGCAAATGCGCGCCTTCGACGTAATTTTACTGGACATGATGATGCCGGGTATCTCGGGACTCGATCTCTTGTCGAAAATCCGAGAACACGAAATCTGTGCCGAGGTCGTCATACTGACAGGGCAGGGAACGATTGAGACCGCGGTGGAAGCCATGAAATTGGGTGCCAGAGAGTTCTTAGCCAAACCGATTCGACTGAAGGACCTGGAGTGTTTAATCCAAAAGGCGTGTGAATCTCGTCAGCTGCGGAAGGAAAACCAACAGTTCCGGGCGGTCATCAAACAGCAGCAACTGGATGTTCCGGCAATGATCGGTTCGTCGCCACCCATGCAAGAGGTGTGTCGGCTCATTCAGAGGCTGGGAGCGTCGGCGCAACCGATCTTGATTCAAGGGGAAAGTGGCACGGGCAAAGAGCTTGTCGCGAGGGCCCTGCACCGCGTGAGCCCACTGGCCGAAAATCCTCTTGTGGTAATCAATTGTGCGGCACTCCCCGCCACGTTGTTGGAGAGTGAACTGTTTGGCCACGAGAAGGGGTCCTTTACAGGGGCCGTGGCGATGAAACAAGGGTTGTTTGAGGTTGCTGACGGTGGCACGCTGTTTATCGACGAGATGGGAGAGTTAGAAGGTTCACTTCAAGCAAAGTTATTGCGGGTCCTGGAGGACGGATCGATGCGCCGAGTTGGCTCGGTCAAGGAGCGACGGGTAAAGGTTCGGCTGATAGCGGCTACCAATCGCGACCTGCAAAAAGAAGTACGCGAAGGGCGTTTTCGCGAGGACCTGTACTACCGGATTAACGTTCTGACGATCACGCTACCACCGCTTCGCGACCGCGAGGGGGACATACCGGCACTGGTCCGGCATTTTCTGGGAAATACGTGGCAGATCGACGACGACGTCATTCCAATACTTGAGCGTTACAGTTGGCCCGGAAACGTACGACAATTACAAAATGCCATCGAAAGGGCCAAGGTACTCGCCGACGACGATCGGATATCGTCCGTCAACCTTCCGCCTGAGATCGTACAACAATCGCGAGAATCACCTCAGGTGATCACTGGTGGAAAGTTCGACTTAGAAGCTGTCAACCGCACCCACGTCGAGCAGGTCTATCAGAGGAACCAGCGGAATAAGGCACGTACGGCACGGGCACTCGGCATCGGCCGACGGACGCTGTATCGTCTATTAGAAAAATACGGTATCGTCGATGACTCGAATAGCAGTCCTGACGGAGATGTCCGTGTGGTCTCCTAGAGAACAGGCCCCCTTGGATGGCCCCAGAACCTAACTCTGCCACGAACTCGCTGTACCTCCTGGTCATCGAAGATGACCAGGATACGCGGGCAAATCTGGGCGACATTTTGCGCATGGACGGCCATGTGGTAGCTCTTTACTCCTCGATCGCAGAGGCCCTCCAGCACGCCGAATGGCCCAAAATCGATGTGCTCATAATCGACCGCAATCTGCCCGACGGACGGGCTGAAACGTGGATCCCACAATTAAAGCAAATCGCATCGCAAATGGATATCGTCGTGGTTACTGCCTACGCGGATCTCGACAGTTCGATTCAGGCTTTGCGTGAGCGTGTCGCGGACTACCTCATCAAGCCAATCAATCCCGAAGGTTTGCTGGCGAGTTTGCATGCGATTCGCCGAACAAGAGTTATCGGCAGAGAGGGCATTCGCCGACCGAGTTTTGGACACGTCCGAGGCGATCATCTTGGTCCTAGCTCCCAACGGAAATATCGTACGCTACAACCGTTTCCTAGAAGAACTTAGTGGCTACCCATTAAGTGACGTCATTGGCACCTGTTGGTTTTCTACATTTTTGCCGGAGGAAGACCAGTCTTGGGTTCGAAGCGTCTTTAACCGCACGATTCAGTTCTCGGAATCGCGCGGAGTGCTCAATCCGATTCGAACGCGGTTTGGCCGCTTGCGTCAAATCCGTTGGTCCAATACCCTCTTGCGCGATCCTGCCGGACAGATTCAATCTGTTTTATCCATCGGTTTAGATGTGACCGACTTAGTGGACGCTCAGCAAAGAGCATTGCAATCGGAACGATTAGCCACGATTGGTCAAACGATGGCAGCGTTAGCCCACGAAAGCCGCAACGCCTTGCAACGGATCCAAGCGGGAGTGGAACTGTTAGAACTTGATTTAGGTACCAATTCCCAGGGACTTGACGACCTACGGAGGATCGAGAAGGCGGCGATCGACCTGCGGGGACTGCTGGAAGAGGTTCGTTCCTACGCCGCCCCCATCCAACTCGACCGCGCGGAATGCTCATTGGGCACCGTTTGGCGACGGGCTTGGGAGTCCTTGGAGCCCGAAAGAAAAAGCCGTGATGCGAAACTGATCGAAAAACAACGTCACAAATCCAGTACGGATATCGCCAGCGTTGATGCGACTCGTCTTCAACAGGTTTTCCGGAACCTGTTCGAAAATTCTCTGGCGGTAACCCCAGATCCGGTTCGGATCGACATCGCCTGTCGTACGGTAGGCCATCAAATCGTCCTTCAAATCCGTGACAATGGCCCTGGGATTTCCGCCGAACAGCAACCACATCTTTTTCAACCCTTTTACACTACTCGTCCCAGCGGTACTGGGCTGGGATTAGCGATTGCACAACGTATTGTCGAGGCACACGAGGGGTCCATCGTCTGCGTTCCTCATCCAGCATCCGGTGCCGAATTTGAGATTGTATTGCCGCTTAGCCAACACCCGCCGTCGCGACACGTGTCACCCGTATCAATCAATACCTAATCAAACACTGTGCAGTTCACGTCATGGCGACCCATTCCCAGTTTCCGCATTCGGCTGACAACGACTCCGCCCTGCAAGCCATTTTACAAACTGCCATCGACGGAATTGTCACCATCGACGTACAGGGGATCATCTGCAGTGCGAATCCAGCGACCGAGCGAATCTTCGGCTACCGTGCCGAGGAATTGATCGGCAATAACGTAAACATGCTCATGGATGGCAAGGAACGGCGAGAGCATGATTCCTATATAAGCAATTATCTGCGCACTGGTGAACGAAAGATTATTGGAATTGGCCGTGAAGTATACGGACGACGCAAAGATGGTAGTCATTTTCCACTGGAGCTGTCTATAAGTGAATGGACGATCGGCAAGCAAAGATATTTTACGGGATTGCTGCGCGACATTACGCAGCGACGCGAATATGAAAAGCAACTCAGCCAATTAAATGCCGAGTTGGAAAATCGAGTGGCCGAAAGAACTCAGGCGTTACATCAGGCGCAAGCTGACTTGGTGTCGCAGGAGCGGTTAGCGACCTTGGGTCGAGTGGCGGGTGGTATAGCGCACGAAATTCGTAATCCTCTCAATGCGATTAAAACATCTGCGTACTTCTTATTGCGTTCCCAGGAGATTCCTCCTGAAAAGCTGATCGAGCATCTCGACCGGATTGATCGCCAGGCCAATTTGGCCAACGAGGTTGTATCGGCTCTGACGAACTATGCGAAAATGCCAGCACCTTCCTTACACAATTTTGATGTAGTGGCTTGTGTACGCGAGTCGATTCGCACTACAGAAATCTGTCCCCATCACAACATCTCCTTGCAATGCGAAGATGGAATCCCACCGGCAGTAGCCGACGGTTCCCAGATTCGCATCGCCCTACGCAACCTAATTCGCAATGCCAGAGACGCCATGCCGCTTGGCGGTTCCATTCGAATCGAAATCTGCTACACGGCACACGAACAAGAGATTACAATTTCGATTATCGACTCGGGGGTGGGCCTGACGACGGCAGAGGTCCAACGAGTAGCAGAACCACTTTATACAACGAAGACCGATGGCCTCGGACTGGGACTCGCCATCACGACATCGATTTTGGAACATAATCATGCCCGGATGTCGGTACAGAGTATCCCGCGAGTCGGTAGCACGTTTCGGATCCACCTACGCGCTGCAGAACGTGCGACGGACAAATCGGATTGCTGATCGTCCCCTAATGTGCCATCATGCAACTCGTTCCTCTTACCCGCTACTCGTACCCATCCGCGCCTCGGAGCACCTTGCTTGACTATCAACTGTCCGAAAGCGTTCCTCAATGGCGAATGGATTGACGCCAATCAAGTTTTGATTCCTGCCACCGACGCAGGTTTCATGCAGGGCCTAACGGTCGCTGAACAGCTACGTACGTTCGGTGGACGGATTTTTCGAATTGAACAGCACGTGGCAAGACTGCAAAATTCCATGTCGATTGTCGGTGTGAAGACCGAATATTCCGCCACCGACTTAATGGACGCAGCGACGCGATTGGTAGCGATTAATCACTCAACGATCGATCCCGCTGACGACCTGGGGTTGTCGATCTTTGTAACGCCGGGACCGTATGCGGCGTTCGGCGAGACTGGAAAGCCCCTGGTTGGAATGCATACCTACCCCTTGGCGTTCCATTCGTGGGCAGACAAGTATACTACGGGTCAGCGCATGGTAATCGTTGACGTGTGTCAGGTACCGGAAACATGCTGGCCAGCTGAGCTAAAGTGCCGCAGTCGCATGCACTATTTTCTGGCTGATCGTGAAGCGAGTCAAAAGGATGCCGGTGCGAGGGCACTTCTTTTGGACCAAGCCGGATGGGTTTCGGAAGCGTCAACGGCCAATGTTTTTGCCTATTTCGCCGGGACAGGGCTGGTGGCGCCACCTCAAGAAAAGACTTTGCCCGGGATCAGTTTGGCCTTTGTGCGCGAATTGGCCATGGAACTTGACATCCCCTTTGTCGATCGCCCGATGCGTCCCGAAGAACTGTTTCGCGCCAATGAATTTTTTCTTTGCAGCACGTCTCCCTGCATCTTGCCCGTCACTCGATTGAACGGACAACCAATCGGTACGGGTTCACCCGGCCCCATGGGAGTACAACTACTGCAGAAATGGGGCGAACATGTAGGCCTCAATCTTCAGGACCAAGCGTATCGGTTTCGGTCTCGAGTTGCCTAGCCCGAACGGTCAATTAAAATGCGGTCTGGCGGAGGCGCTGACGGTCTCAAGCTGTCGTCGATTCCACATGTGCGTGTCGAGGAGTACTCGCGACCCCTTCAAACCGCCCGAAAATCATCCTCCCCGCACTTGTCTGAAGTACGCTTGTCACACCGATTTGGACGACTTGCTGCAGGTAGGATCTTCCGCCTTCGACTACGATCATTGTGCCGTCGTCCAAGTATCCCACGCCTTGGCCTTCCCCCTCGCCGGCTTTTACGATCAACACTGCCAGATGCTCACCTGGTAAATGAAGTGGCTTCAGAGCGTTGGATAGATCGTTGAGATTCAACACGTGAACGTTGTGGAGTTGGGCCACTTTGTTGAGGTTATAGTCCCCGGTGACGAGCTTTCCGTCGAGATGTTTTGCCAGCAACACTAACTTCATGTCAACCGGCAGCCCATCCATTCCTGGCAATTCTCGGTCAAAAATCTGAAAATCAACGTCAGGACTGTTGCGCAGCTTGTTTAGAATATCGAGCCCTCGCCGACCTCGACCTCGCCGCAATCGGTCACCGCTGTCTGCAATGTTTTGCAACTCTTGCAAAACGAACCGCGGCATAATCAGAGGATTGTCCAGCAGTTTAGTTTCCATTACGTCCGCGATGCGTCCATCAATCACACAGCTGGTGTCCAACACAAGCGGTTTGATACTCTTCATGTCTTTGGCAAATTCCACATACGGAATGATAAATCGAATGTCATCTTTGGTTTGTATAAGTAAGCTAATACAGGCGTAACACAATACGATCCCTAACGTGAGCTGCACTGCGTTGGCATATTTTGGCGAAACGAGGTAGGGAGATAACGCCATATTGACCACGTTCGTAAGCAACAAACCGATCAATAAGCCAAAGAAGACTGCGGAGACCACTTCAATTCGCTTTCTGGGAAAAGCCACGTCCACGCCAATTGTAAGCATCGCGACCCCCAGCACGACGTAGACGAGCCAAGCAGGCGCCGGATTCATTCCGGGAATCACACCCGGAGTCACGAGATAGACCCCCAGCCCTGCCGCTACGAGAAGAAATGCGCTTCGTAAGACTGTAAGTCCCATAATCTGATCCACGTAAAATGTGATTCGAGGCCCAGGAACGCAAACCGCACCGTACGATCTATCCCAACCATTCGGGGAACTGCATCGGCGGTCCTGGTCACCACACCCGAGACAGCCGCGCTCCTCCATACTAACATCCGGGACGTTGCAGCGGCTAGTCGAATACCCGACGGAACACGGCAAACAGCCAATTCCACGGCTGCTACCCTACAATTTTTTCATACTGCCGAAGACAGAAATGGTCGGTCATTCCGGCAATATGAGCCACAATAACCGAGCATAACCCCGATTCGCCGGCCTGATTCCAAACTGCGT
>JAQCHP010000201.1 GCA_027619595.1 Planctomycetota bacterium | reverse complement strand
TGCACTGCCGACGGCCGGCAGGTATCTAAGTCTAAGATTCAGCGTTAGTTAGCAAAATCGGGGCGACAAGATTCGAACTTGCGACCTCTGCGTCCCGAACGCAGCGCTCTAGCCAGGCTGAGCCACGCCCCGAAGATCCCATTATCGTAACTCGCGCCTTCTACCACGTGAAGTGGGGTCGACCTATTGGAAATCGCGGGCCGACGAGCCTCAATCGGTCGAACTCATCCGTTGGGAACAAGCTACGAACCAACAGCACCCCGAGCGATATTCGACGCCGAAGGCCGCCAGTCCACGAGCTGCACTTCCACGTTTCGACGCCCCATGTATGCGTTAATCACCGGACGATACGCAATATCCAGCGCCGCCCGCGCAGTGACCAATTCATCGGCCCACTCCGCACGCTGAAAGGCGACCGACCGAATGGTTACTCCATGCTGTTTAAACTGGGCCGTCAAATGCCGTTCACCCTTCCCCATCTTCTTCGGATCGCCCGCCAACTGAACTCCCGTTGCACATAACAATGGACGTGGATTCCCCTGACCAAAGGGCGCAAGTTGTTCCATCTGCTGGACAGTCGAATAGGTTAACTGGCCTAAGGGCGTTTCAGCATCAATGCGAAGTTCCGCGATGCGATCCGCTTCCGTCACGTTCGATGAAACATAGTCACAAAATTCGCGCCGGAAGGCATCGACATGCGATTCCATAATGCGTAATCCGGCCGCGGCCGCGTGCCCGCCAAAACCGTGCAAGTGCTCACTGCAGGCTTGCAACGCCGGAAACAACGCTAGACCGTGCGCTGTCCGACACGATCCTACGCCAACCTTCTCCCCCAAGTTGTCAAAACCAATCATTACTACCGGCCGGTGAAATTTCTCCGCTAACCGGCCTGCCACAATCCCAATCACTCCGACATGCCAACCCCGGTCGGCAAGTACCAACGCCGGATCATTGTCCGGATCAAAATTTTCCTGCGCTTGCTTGAGCGCCGATAGATAGATACTGCGTTCCAGGCTATCGCGGTTGCGATTCAACTCGTCGATATAGGTCGCCAGTTGATCCGCACGCTCTTCCGATTGCGTGATCAAAAGTTCCACCCCCAATTGAGCCTGCCCGAGCCGTCCCGCAGCATTCAATCGTGGTCCTAAACTAAATGCAATGTCGTCACTTGATAACTCGGGCTTATCCGTCAGCTGAGCGACTCGCATCAAATGCGCTAGTCCCAACGGCGGATGATGCTTGAGGCTCTTCAGACCATGTCGCACTAAGATCCGATTTTCATCGAGCAAGGGGACAACATCCGCCACGGTCCCGATGGCGACCAATCCCATGGCGGACACGAGAAAGTTTCGCAACCGTTCACTCACCCGTTTCGCATCGCAAACGCGCTGACATAGCGCCCAAGCGAGCTTGAATGCGACACCCGCGCCACACAGACCGTCGAAGGGGTAGCTGTGCCCGGGCAATCTCGGGTGCACGATCGCGTCAGCAACCGGCAACTCAGTCCCCATTTCATGATGATCGGTTATGATCAGACCGAGTCCCAATTCGCGTGCGACCTGAGCCGCTTGCAGACTCGCGATGCCACAATCGACGGAGATCACAAGCGAGGTACCACGCTCATGCAGCTTTCGCATGGCGTCTTCGTGAAGTCCGTATCCCTCTTCCAAACGATTGGGGACGTAATAGTTCACATTCGCGTTCAATGCTTGCAGACAACGCACCAAGATTGCAGTGGAGGTCATCCCGTCGGCGTCGTAATCACCGTACACCGTGATGCGATCTCCGTTTCCCAAAGACGACATCAATCGGTCGACGGCCGCGTTGACTCCCGGCAACAGGAACGGATCTCGCAAATCTTTGATGCGTACATCTAAGAATTGGCGTACTTGATCAGGATGCGCAAGCCCACGCCCCAAGAGAAGTTGAGCCACGACCGACGATACGCCTGCAGACTTCTCCAGTTGCAGGATCAGGCCCATGTCGTGCGGCTGAACTCGCCAGAACTTGCTCATGCCGGGCCCTCATTGGCAAATACCCCGGCGGACAACTTCGGAACCAACCTTTCCGGTTCCGGCACTAAGTCCCTACGGGCGCATCTCCTCAAAATTGTCCGCCAGCTCGCGAACCAAACAACGACTCAGAACAAGTCGAACGGACCTCAACACCAGACTCTCGACCGAGTAAAATACCCAACCCAGTCGGAGCAAAGGAGGCTCTATTTCTTCTTTTCCACGTGAATGGTATGCCGACGGAGACGCGACGAATACTTGCTGATTCGCAGCTTTTCGCCACCTGACTTCCGGCGCAGCGTGTAGTTGTAGTCCCCCGTCTCCTCACACACTAAATAGACGGTTTCCGCTTTCTTCTTACTTTTGGCCATGGCCTCTCTCCGTTTCGATCAAACTCTCCTAGGGGATCCCCCCTCGAAGGAAGCCCGTGAGTATATCGGGCCGACGAGCCTGCCGCAACATAGGTCCACCCAAGTGACCCTCCATTTCCTGTGGTTCGTCTCGGTCGAGGGGGATTCGAACCGGCCGCCAGCAGCGGACGTCGCGAGATGCGTTGAATCCGATAAAAGACCACCTGCTTCTGGAAAAATGGACTCGAATCAGGATTCTGCTACAATATTCATAACGAACTCGACCGAAAGCAAGGAAGGCTATCAAACAGACCCCTATTGGCCTTTTCGGCGCGAGGCCTCACGCCATGTCGCACTCGTTGTCGGAAGTATCGGGGGTTCAGCCGTCCCGCCTGGATGCTGACGATCCGTCGCAACCGTCCCTGACCGGAACACCGGCAGAATCACCGCCCGAGAACACCCGACGGATCCCCTTATCGGTCCCCGGCTGGCTGTTAAGTTCTTTGGTGCACCTCTCCTTGATCCTACTGATGGCCCTCTTATCGTTCCCCGAAATGATTGGCACTGGCGGAACCCTCGTCATCGGCGAAATCTCGACCGGCGATACAACAGGCAACGCCTTGGAAGAATTGGCAGCCGTCTCTCTACCGCAAGCTGACTTATCGCGTGTGGAAATGGAGCCGGAAGATCCGGAACCGCTCGCGTCGGTTTCCGACATCGCGTCCGAGTCACCGCCACCGTTAGAGTCCCTTAACCCGTTGACACACGAAATGAGCCCCCTCTCCGATGTGGGCGTGTCGACGAGCCAGTTAGTAGAAGACCCAGGCAATGGCATGAACGTGAGTGGACTGAGCGGTCGCGAAGGTGCGGCCAGGGCGTCCCTATTGGAGTCCGGTGGAGGTACGCCAGGTACCGAACAGGCGGTTCAGCGAGCGTTACAATGGCTAGCGAACCACCAGCATGAGAACGGAAGTTGGGATTTTGATACCGCGTGTGATTGTCCTAACGCGGGACACTTGACGGGCGAAACAGTCAGCGCCACGGCGCTGGCGCTACTCCCCTTCCTCGGCGCAGGAAACACGCACGAAGAGGGTGAATATCGAGAAGTTGTGAAGAGGGGACTCTACTTCCTGCGTCAACAACAAGATTCGCAGGGGTCATTCCTAGAACCGGAAGGCGGCAAGATGTATGCGCATGCTTTGGCGTCCATCGCGCTTTGCGAAGCCTACGCCATGTCCCAAGATCGAGGACTTCGATCGGCGGCGCAGCAGTCGCTCGACTTTATTTCGATCGCTCGTGACCCGCGCGGCGGCGGCTGGCGTTACATAATTGGCGAACCAGGTGATACGTCGGTTACCGGCTGGGTCATTATGGCGCTCAAGAGTGGTCGCATGGGATACCTCAGCATTCCCGACGAGACAGTCCAAGGCGCGAAGACATTCTTGGATAGCATGCAGACGGAAGGGGGATCGACCTACGGATACGACCGACCGGGCGACGCAGCAGCCACGTCAGCCGTGGGCTTGCTGTGTCGTATGTACATGGGATGGAGTCGCGACCATCAGGGACTCCATCGCGGCGTCGAACTCTTGGCCAGGCACGGCCCATCCAAAGACGACATCTATTACGACTATTACGCCACGCAAGTTATGCGTCACTATGGCGGCTCTTCATGGGAAAAATGGAATCAGCGCATGCGTGGGATCCTCGTTAATTCCCAGCAGAGAACGGGACATACTGCCGGGAGCTGGTTTTTCCCCGCCGACAAAGGTGCAGTGGCGGGTGGACGACTCTATAGTACCGCGATGGCTACTATGATCCTGGAAGTCTATTATCGACATCTGCCCATCTATGGCGAAAATGCAGCCGGCGATCATTTCCCACTGTGATCGCCTCTGGAAACAGGTCGAACAAGGCGAATCTTCCGGGGAACTTAACGCCATGCTGGTGATGCCCGTGATCGACATACTGAATGGTCAGGTCGTGCACGCGATTGCAGGAAAGCGACCGGAGTATCGTCCGATTACGTCGGCTCTTTGTACTACGTCGCACCCTGTTGATATCGCCGCTGCATTGGCTACGGAATTCGGTAGCCAGCAAGCTTATGTGGCCGATCTCGATGCACTTCAAGGTGAGCCAATTCAGTGGCCGGCAATCCGTCAGATAGCCAATCACTTGCCCCAACTATGGCTCGACGTCGGAATTACCTGTCGATCGGATGCCCGGGAGGTCCTGAGCACAGGACGGCACTACCAGTTGGACGCTCGTTGGATCGTCGCAACGGAGTCTCTATTGGATCCCAACGACTTGCCTGCAATTGCGTCGTTGACGGCGACGAATCAGTTCATCTTGAGCCTTGACCTTCGATGTGGGGAACCGGTCGTTCGATGCACCGCTTGGCAGTCCAAGACCGCACTCGAGATCGCCACAGAAGCCATCCGGTCGGGTTACAACACCATCTTAATCTTGGACATTGCCCAAGTTGGGATGAATTCTGGCGTGGGGACGCTGCCTCTCTGTCGCAAAATACGTGACGAATTTCCGCAAGTCTCGATTGCGACGGGTGGCGGTATTCGTGACGCCCACGATTTACTTGCCGTGGGCAACGCTGGAGCCGATATCGCGTTGGTAAGCTCCGCGCTCCATGCGCGCCGACTTGATTGCGAGGCGGTATCTGCTATTCGTCATAGTAAACAAACAAACACGCACCTCTCAAAGTAGAGGGGTGCGTCCGCAGGAATGCAACGAATCTCGAGACCGATGCCGCAACCCTAGTTACGCGCGACCGTCCAACGCTCGAGGAAACTAAGCTCTCACAACTAGCCGGCCTAAGTTGTTACCGATGCTAGGATCATGGCGCGCACCGGAGCAGGATGACCTTCGATGGTTCGGTCGGACCGCGTGGGATCAAGTGCATCTGCCAAAGACAGAAACTTCATCCATTCTGTGGCACGCTGTTCTTCGCAAGTTGTTGGCGTTACATCAACGATGCGGACATCCACGTATCCGACGCGTTCGAGCCATCGGACGAGTTCCGTGACGTCGGGAATGAACCAAACGTTTCGCATTTGGGCGTAACGATCGGGTGGAACCAAGACGCGTCCGGGCGCGTCATGTAAAACGAGCGTCTCCAACGCCAGAGTCCCCCCCGGCCTCAAACGCGATTGCAAATCGAACAGGTGATCGAAGGGTGACCGACGATGCGCCAAGATCCCCCAAGAGAACACAACGTCAAAACAGTGGCGAGTCTCGGGCAATGCTTCCAATCCCAGTGGCAACACGACGGCCGGCTCGGGCGGACGGGTCGACCGAAGCACGAGCCACTGCATGACATAGAGCCACATCGGATCGATGCCGATGACTGCTCGAGCGCCAGCTTCGAGCATTCGCAGGAGGTAGTAACCATTTCCGCAGCCCACGTCGAGCACCAGTTTGCCGCGCAAATCACATCCCGCTCGTTGAAATCGCTCCCATTTCCAATCCGACCGCCATTCCGCGTCAATCTGGACAGATCCCACATGGACCGGACCCTTGCGCCAGGGGTGGAAACTCATGAGGGCCTCGCGGACGGAAAGGGTGTCACCGTCTCGCACCGCTCGTTCCAAATCCGCCAGGGCCGCCAGCCAACGCGGCAAATCACCATGCTCGGATCGGTGAACAACGCTCATCGCCGCAGCGCGCACTGCTGGCCAGTACTCTGCCAACGAATGGAATTGGATCGACTGTTCGAACAGACTCCAGTCGATTCGTTTCAGTAATTCAAGATCCACACTTTACCGCCAGCATCGAAACGAAGTTATAGTGTTGGAACCACGGCGTGACCGTCGTGAAACCCGACCGTTGCAAACGGTGTTGATGATCCAATTGAGTCTCAGGTACCAGCACCCCTTCCAATGCCGTGCGTTTCTGAGCAATCTCGAGTTCGGAGTAACCCTGGCAACGTTTGAAATCTTCGTGCAGGTCGATGATCAGGGCGTTTGCGACCGGATCTTGAGAAACGATTTTTTCAGATAGAACCAACACACCTCCAGGTCTCAATCCCTCATAGATGCGTTGGCAAAGCAAATCACGTAAATCAACAGGTATAAACTGCAATGTATAATTTAGCAGGACCAGCGATGCGTTCTGTATGACGATGTCGACGATGTCGGCCAAGATGAGTTCGACGAGCGAAGAATGCTTGAAACTACCGACTCTTTCCCGAGCACGATCAATCATGGCAGATGAGTTATCGACCGAAATCATGTGAACCGAGGCGTGCTCGATACCGTTCAAGACAGCCAGTGTGGCCGCTCCCAAAGAACACCCTAGGTCATACACACGAGAATGGGGAACGACGACTCGACGTGCCAGTGCCGTGAGTCCGTTGAGCACTTCAGCATAACCGGGCACAGAACGTGCAATCATGTCGGGAAAAACGGTAGCCACTTGCTCGTCGAACCGAAATGCCTCCACTTCGGCGCGGGTCGAGGCAAAGAGTCGGTCGGTGGCCGGACTTTGCAGGTTCTTTGCCATTTGTGATGCAATCCAATGGATACGGTGTTGCCGAACAAGATCTTGGTAGGGCAAGTCCAACGTCGAAAGAGAGGACTGAGAGGTATAGGTCCGCAAATAGGCTAACGATTTGACGAACCGGA
>JAQCHP010000200.1 GCA_027619595.1 Planctomycetota bacterium | reverse complement strand
ATTTTTTTTTACCAACACGTTTGGTTCCGTAACAACACGGTCCCAGCCAATTTGCTCTTTGCAACAATCTTCAACAGCCCAACACTAACCCTGGGACACAATTTGCCCGAGCTACCTGGGAACTAAGGAGGCCTGCTCCGCCGCGATCACCGCTTCCGCGGCGCGGCGACCTGATGCCATGGCTCCGTTGATCGAGGGTGTGTCGCAATGGTCGCCACAGGCAAAGACTCCTGGGCGTACCACCGACGGCTTGGAGACCGTTTGCAGGGCAGGACAAGGGATCGCAGGCAAAGCGTATCGGATCCGGTAGCTTTGTAGCATTTCCCAACGTCTCGCAACCACCCCATACCATTCTTCCAATTGACGACGGACTTTCTCTCCTAAGGCTGCATCGTCTTCAGCACAACCCAAGACCGTTACCGAAACTAAAGCTCGGCCTGGAGGGGCGTATTCGGGCGCTACGGCCGACAGAACGGCTAAATTGTTGATTGGTCCACGGCCGGTACCGTTGAGGATCAGCGTCGGCTCCGAGTGCGGTGGAACCTGCATCGTGTAATAAAGACACGTTACGCTGCGTCCGTCAGCCGGATAGGGGTCGTACAAGAGGCGACGACACTCGGGAGCTTGCGTTGCTACCACCACACACCGCGCCGATATCGTTTCGCCATTCTGGAGATGGACCGAATTGTCTTCAATTGAGGCAACGGGCGTGCCGCTTCGAATGGAACCTGGCGGCAATCCGGCGGCGATCTGCCGAGGAATCGCTTGCATTCCTTCGGCCGGTAAGGCTGCGTCTCCGGAACAAAACATGCGGAACACAAAGTCCATCATGCGACTCGATGTCTCAAGTCCGGCGTCCAGAAAAATTCCGCCCAAAAAAGGCCGCAGAAAGGTTTCACGCACTGTATTCGAGAAACCCATCCGTCGCAACGCTTCATCCGTCGTAACTTCTTCGCTGGCCAGTAAACGATCGAGCGGCGTCTTCAAAACATGGTTTCGCCAGCGTGCGATTGTGATTCCGTCACGAAACGTCATCGAACGTGTGAAGAGGCCCAGAAGTCCCTGCCAGGGCCGACGCCATGGATCGACAAACCGACAGAATCGATTGTCAGTCCGCACTAAAGCGCCCGGGTTAAAGTATCTTAAGTTGAGCTTATCGTAGTCCAGCACACGCCGCGCTTCAGGATACGAAGTCAGAAAAACCTGAAACCCTCGATCGAAACGGAAGCCTTCTTGAAAATCGGTTCTGACACGTCCGCCGATCTCACTTCCCGCATCGAGAACCAAAAACGACTTGCCAGCCGCATTCAAGTAATGTGCGCAAGTGAGTCCCGCTAGCCCACCACCAATGATGACTGCATCCATGGGATGTGATCCTTGCCCTGCCACTAATTTGAGATTGACTCCAGCTCCTAGCTAAAAGCTTAGGCCTCTGTACTGGAAAAATCTACCGTAACTGCCTGATTTCCCACGGCTTCTATTCCGCGGAGCACTGACAAGCGGATCCAATTTTCACCGTTGTCCGATCGTCACCGCGACCTAGGAAATCGCTCCAAGCAATAACTCCACGCGATCAATCCACGTCGAGCGGTCCCTATTGTATCCCACGGAGGCCGCTAGCGGCTCATGGATTCATGGACTTGGACCACAGGCTATCTCGATGATCTGATTCGTCCGCAAATTTCATTGGACACCTAAGGGATTGTGGTTCGATAATTCCGGTAGCGAGCCCTCAAAGAGTCGAAACAATTGTCGTGCGTCGATTCACGTTCGGCGCCGGAACTTATCCTAAATCACCGAGATTGGCGATCCGCCGTTCTGGTTGGCAGCCAATACAATCGATTGTGGCCTGTCATGCTATACGTTCGACCAACGACCCTACGTACCCATCTTTCGTGGTTTGTTCTGACGTGCTTTTTGCTGCTAGGTTGTGCTCCGCGTTTGCGTGTTATCCAAAATCCTGGACAGGGCGATCCCGGGATACGTTTCTATCGGCCCAAACCCTATTTGTTTCTCACACCGGCCGCGACGAACAGCGGCACCAGTCGATCTCCGGCAAGCGTCATGTCGAACGATGGTGAAATGGTTGCGATCGAATTGCGATACCTGCCCGATTTCGAAGAAGAGTATTCCTTGGATGTGCGCAGTGGGTGGGGCGCCGCTAACGTCAAGATTGAATTGCAAGATGGTTGGAATTTGGTCTCGCTCAATCAAGAACTCGACTCGAAAGTCGACAAGAACTTATCGGCTATCGCGGATGTCATGAAAGCGATTCCCAGCGTCGCGAGTGCCTCACCAGCGGGGTTGTCCGACCAACGCACTGTGGTACAGGCAAGTAATGTTCCACTAGGTTTTTATGAGGCGGTCGTGTCGGCTGACAAGTGTGGAAAAAAGCACCTCTACGGATTCCGTTACGTGGGCTTTATTCCCTTCGGCACCTGTCCTATTTGTCCGACAGGGATGCAATCGGGAGACTGTCGCGATGGCTCACTTCCGTTGTACGGGCTCGTTTTCGAGCGTGGCGTCATGGTGTTTCGCGAAATTGGCGCAATTGGTGCTCAGGAAGATCCGGCTGGACAGACCACGTTAACTGCCTCGAGTGAACGCACGCAGGCCGCACTCACGGCGGAAGGCAACCAGCATCAACTGCGACGTCTTGAAGTGGAAGAAATCGACACGCCGGCGGCAAAATAAGTGAAGCATTCGTAAACGCTAGTTACACGCCATGAACCAATATCGATGTCGAGTCAGCCACGCCGACGGTCGGGCCGCCATAGGTCGGGTGGCTTCCCAATATTTTCCCTGGCGTGAAGTGGGATGGAATCGCCGTCACCTTACCTTTTCGTTTGGCCCCTGCGATCGGGTGGCAACCAAGCATCCAACTTCGGTTGGCGATGCGCAGCAGGCAGTCTTGGCAGCCATGCAAACCTGGCGACGGACTGTTCCATCCCTGGAATTTCACCTCCAAGTTCCGCCTGTAGATATTGAGATCGGTTGGTACGAGCCGAACTCAGATCCCGAGTGCTTTGCCTACGGCTGTCAGCTCAATCAACACGACCACGCGCATGCTGATTTTCCACCGCCCAATACGCTATTTGGTGGACCTCCGCTGCCGATCCATTTTAACGGGAATGAGCCTTGGTCGACTGATGGCCATCCGTCGGCCTTCGATATCGAAACGGTCGCCCTCCACGAAATTGGGCATTGCCTCGGACTATTCCACGGTCCAGCGGGCACGATCATGGAAGAATATGTCTGGCCGGGCCAGGTTCGGCGTCAGCTGGATGTGCATACCCAGTTGCGCATCGCACAGCTGTATCCTCATTGACTTGGGCATCGCGTCAATAGGCGTTTTGGCGTGCGAAGACCACCCAGACTGTACGCAGCAGAATCTTAAAGTCCATCATGACCGACCATTCACGAATGTACTGATGATCGCATTCGATGCGTTTCTGCATCTTTTCCAGTGTATCGGTTTCGCCGCGCCATCCGTTGACTTGTGCCAAGCCGGTAATGCCTGGTTTGACTTTGTGCCGCAACATATAGCCCTTGATGAGCGACCGATATTCTTCGTTGTGCACATTGGCATGGGGCCGCGGGCCCACCAGTGACATTGTCCCTTCGAGCACGTTAAACAGCTGTGGTAGTTCATCGAGCGACGTTTTCCGCAGAAAGGCCCCCAGCGGTGTCACGCGAGGATCATTCTTCTGGGCCTGAGTCACCTTGGATCCGTTTTCGCACACCGACATCGAACGGAACTTCCAGACGCTGATCTGCCGACCGTCAAGTCCATAGCGTTTCTGTCGAAAGAAGACCGGACCGGGCGACGTGGCCTTCACCATGACGGCGATGACTGCCATGGGGAGCGCCAGCAGTGCCACTGCGATCGAGGCCAAGACGAGGTCCATACCCCGCTTTACCATCCCATCGATTCCATAAAACGGATTTTCGAAAATACTTACCGCTGGAATTCCACCAATGTTGGTCCATCGGGAGTGGAGCAACTCGAAAACAAAAAAGTCGGGAACTAAGTAGACCGATGCCGTCGAATCACTAAATCGATTCAACACATTGCGAATGCGGTCCTCGGCTCGCATGGGGAACGTAATATAGACAATGTGGACGCGACCATCTTTGGCATCCTGCACCAAGTCGTCCACTGTCCCCACGCGGTCCCCAAATCGCTGAGGGATATCGGGCGTACGCTCTTCCGGCCGATCGTCAAAAAAGCCGAAAAAACGCAAACCCATCGACTGGTCATTGTCAATATTGTCCGCCAATTGAAAGGCCAGATCGTTGACGCCAACAATCGCGAAGTTTTGCGTATTGACACCATGCCGGCGCAGGAACTTATGAATCAACCGCATGGCTGCACGAACCGCAAAAACAATTGCCAGCGCCATGATCCAATAGGTGTACAGAACTTCGTGTCGCACAGCCGACTGCGCGTCGGCGACAAACAGGACGAGCGTCATGCCTAAGAAGGTGGCGCCCCAACTGATTGCCGTACAGCCCAGCTCGCGTTCAAACGTAACGCCCCGCCAACTCCGATAAAGGCCGGTAATTTCTCCGACCAAATACAGCACGACAATCGACGCAAAACCAGTCACCAAATGGTATTCATCTTGTCTCAATCCATGAAACTGAGTCGCCAGAATCCACGCACATAAGATCGAAGATGCGTCCAACATGCGGTAAGCCAAATCACGTACCGTCCAGTGTTGATGAATCCGCGGGGAGTGGGTCGCCATATGCTCGTTACCTGCCAACTTTCGACTGGATAAAGGAAGAGATTGCCAAAGGTGCACAATTTCCGTGAAAACGTACGTCACACGCAACCTTTTGCCTTGCTCCGTCGGAAGAGTCGTCCAATCCGCACTCCGCTCGACTACCCGGCAATCGACTCGATCGGTACAACCTGTACCCCATCGATCGGCCGGATGAAAATCCGTAACGATTAAAACGATTGCTGCGGACCCCAGAATCGGTTAGGATGAAGGGCTTAAGGCTGGCAGCGCAGTTGATCGCTCGAATCGTCCGGAACAACGATCCGCGCGTTTTTGACGGGGGCAGTTCTTTTTCTACTCCTGCGCCGTGTGCCGTTTTTTTTCATTTTGCCCCTTTTCAGGGCGTTGTGTTGCGGTAGGACGCTGTGCTGCGGTAGGGCGTTGTGCTTCAGAGTGTCAAGATACGGAACCCTGCCGCCATCCCAACGGCAAGGAAACTCCACCAGCGTCGAGCTGAAGAATAGAAATTTGTAGGGGCGAGCACGCCATGAGATCGAACAATTGCACTTTTTGCTCGTGGGCGGCAGGGAACGCCTTCAACAGCCAAGTTCGAAAGACCGTCTCATTCCTTCACGGCCATTTCTGTACGGTGTTGATTTGTCTTGCGGTATTCATCGGAGCATCCTGTGCCGTGGCCCCTCTGTACGGCGACGATCCATTTGCGGATGCTCGGGCACGTATGGTGGCAGAGGCGGTGGTGCAGGGAGGGATCAAGCATCCCGGAGTGATCGCTGCCATCGGCTCGGTGCCGCGGCACCTATTCGTGCCGCCGAAGGACCAAGCTGGTGCGTATTTGGACATGGCGATGCCGATCGGGCACGGGCAGACGATCTCCCCCCCCTACATCGTTGCGTTTATGACTGCGGAACTCGATCCCCAACCGACTGACCGGGTCCTGGAGATCGGAACCGGAAGTGGATACCAGGCCGCCGTCTTAAGCCCGCTGGCTCAGGCCGTCTTTAGCATTGAAATCGTCGAACCCCTGGGTCGCAGCGCAACACAACGACTGAAGAAGCTCGGCTATCAAAATGTTTCGGTGCGAATTGGCGACGGTTACCAAGGCTGGCCGGAACATGCGCCGTTCGACAAGATCATTGTCACGTGCTCGCCGGAAGATGTCCCGCAGCCGCTGGTCGACCAATTAGTCGAAGGGGGTTTGATGGTAGTGCCGGTAGGCGAGCGATTCCAACAGACGCTCTACCGATTCCGCAAACGGGGGACCAAGCTGGAACGCGAGTCGCTCCAATCGACGTTCTTTGTACCGATGACAGGGCAAGCCGAAGCGGAGCGCAACGTACTGCCCGATTTGGCTCGACCAGAGATCGCCAATGGAAGTTTTGAGACGTTAGCCGAGCAGTCGGAACTCCCCGCAGGTTGGTATTACCTTCGCCAAGTGAAGAGCCTGCCAGACGCGACAGCGCCAGAAGGTGGGCGTGTCATGCAGTTCTCCAACTCGGATCCAGGTCGACCAGCGTCGGCGATCCAATCCTTTGGGGTCGACGGAACTCAAGTACACGAACTGGAACTGACCTTTTCCGTACGAGCCAACGACATACAAGCTGGTAACACACCGAACGAAGCGGCCGTGGTTGGCATTGAATTCTACGGTGCCAATCGTGCCGCCGTGGGAAACAACATGACCGGGCCCTTTCAGGGGACTTTTGCCTGGCAGCGGACCCAAAAGAGAATCCCGGTCCCCAAGGCGGCACGACTGGCCGTTATTGGTGCGGGACTTTTTGGCGCTACCGGGACCTTGGCCATTGATGACGTGCAACTCCGCAACGCAAATCCTCCGGCGAAACGCAAGGAATAGCAAGGTACCCCCCATGATACAACAGGAAGAGGCACTGAGTGACTTGTCGCGCCGGAACGCGACGCGGTCACTACGAGGGCGTTCTGCGCGCCGATCGCCGACCCATGCATTCGCCCGCTCACAATTCGCTGCAACATCGCCCGCAACCTCGATCCTGTTCTTAATCGCGATGATTGTTGGCCAGGTTGTCCAGGCCGAAGAATCTGCGCCATCACCAACGGTCCGAACTGTCTACAGTTTTCAGACTCCTCGACTCGATGTAACAACCGATATCGATCGTCCAGCAGTTCAGCCCGTTGTGCGGCGCATGGAAAGGACACTTGATTTCCTCACTCAATATTGGCATCGTCCCGTGCGACAACGGATCCATGTGTTCCTGGTCGACGACTTGCGATCGTG
>JAQCHP010000199.1 GCA_027619595.1 Planctomycetota bacterium | reverse complement strand
CCTCAAATCGGTGCGCAGCCATTTGATGAAAGAGGATTTTCAGCAATTCTGGACCTACACTTCGCCCAGATGGGCTGGAAAGTTCTTGGATCAATGGTATACCCGAGCCAATCGTAGCAAAATCGAACCGATGAAGAAGATGGCTCGCACACTTCGCAGCAAGAGAGACCTCATCTTGAATTGGTTTCGCGCCGAAGGACGCATGCCTTCCGGAATTGTCGAGGGCTTCAACAACAAATTAAAACGGATCACCAGAAAATCTTACGGCTTCCGAACGCAAAAAGCCGATGAAATCGCCCTGTATCACAACCTCGGAGCACTTCCTGAGCCAAAAGTCACCCACGAATTCCTCTGACGAGGCTCAATTTGGAGCTTGAAAAAACACTAAACGACTCGATGTACGTCTTCCGCGAACAAATCGATGCTGTCCGGTTCACTCAATTTGGTCGTTGACTTTGATGCCTTGCGGGACGTGCTCGATTGATATGCAAATGCGATATCGACTGCGGATGCGGGTATCGACGAGGCCACGGGGCTCGTCGGCACAGTTGGGATGGATGCAGCAGCAGGAGCTAGTGGTGCCGCTGCGGCAGCCGCCGATACGCGATTGAGATGATTAATAATCAAAAGCGCGTCGATTGCCGAAACGTATCCGTCTTGGTTGACGTCGACCAATCCAAGCGGTCGCGTGTCGAACGACATGGGGCCGGCAATGCTGCGAGCGCCTCGTTTATTTAGCTCATTGATGACCAGCAATGCGTCGATCGCCGATATATAATTGTCGCCATTGACATCCAGCGTGTTCGCTAGATTGGTCATGCTTACGATTTCGATCGATGTGTCGCGAAAATCAATTTGTTCTATGGGGACGCGCGTACTTGTGCCAAACAGAAGAACGTCGTGAACTGGACGACTGTCGGCCATATCGGGAGTGAAGCGTAGGCTTCCTGCTGCGTCCGCCGTAAAGTTCGTGACGAAGAGCAAAAACTCGTTGCCATTGCCTGTCCCGTCCTTGTTGATTCCGCCGACTTCGTCGATGACGCCGTCCGTCGCCAAGGAACCTGCGGTACCGGTCGTGTATTGTGTGCCGTGGTTAATCGTACCCGTCGCATTGACAAGTTGCGTATCATACGCGACGTCCAAGAACGCCGCGAACACTCCCTCGGGAGCCGTACGGAGATCCCTTACATAGCCACGCAGTTGGAAAGTTGACCCAACGGTAATCGACGTAATCGGAATACCAGCATTGGTCGTTGTTTCCAGTCGGAAACTTACAGTCTTGACCTGCGTCGCTGCCACAACCACCGAGACGAGTGCGGTAGAAGTTAGGCCACTTCCATTCGTGATCGTGTACGTAAACGTCTCGGTACCCACAAAGCTCGCTGCCGGAGAATACTGCAAACGAGTCGCATTCGAAACGATGGCTACCGAGCCTCCGTTACTTGTCGTCCCAATAGCCGATATCGATATGGAGCCAATTCCCGTCAATACATCGTTGGCGATCGGATTGAGAATATGGTTTGTCGTATTGGACGTCACGTTGAATGTGTCGGCGTTTGCTGTGATCGTAGCGGGTTGTAGGACCGACACGGTGACCGTCGCTTGATCGGTATCCCCTTCCAGGTCGCGGATCGTATACGTGAAGGTTTCCGATCCCAGGAAGTTGTTGGCTGGCGTATAGATGAGACTCTTGCCATTTGCGGCAATCGTCACGGTACCGCCATTATTGGTGGCGCTCACCGAAGAAATCACGAGGGCTGAATCCGACGAGTCGTTCGCCAAGACATCGAGCGTATTGTTCGTGGAATTCTGTTGGACCGCTAGCGCGTCATCGCCCGCATTGGCCAAGATAACTGCGCGCACAGTAACTGTGACCGATGCGGTGTCGGTCGTTCCATTGGTATCACGAATCGTGTAGGTGAATGTCTCACTCCCCACGAAGCCTGTGGCGGGTGTGTACAGTAGCCCTTGCGCACCGGCAGCAATGACTGCCGTGCCCCCACGGTTGGTCGGACCGACGGCGCTGATGACACGCCCTCCGCCGCCCAGCGAATCATTCGCTAAGACGCTCAACAAGCTGTTGACCGTGTTTTGATTTACCGTGAACGTATCATTCACCGCATCGAGTACTGGCGGGACTTCCCTGACCGTGACGGTCACGATGGCAGAATCGGTTTGGCCGTTTGCGTTTCGTACCACATAGTTAAAGGTTTCAATTCCGGCGAATCCAGCGGCAGGGGTATAGTTGATACGACGAGCATCTGCCGATAAAGTCGCCACGCCACCTCGACTAGGTGTGCCAATTGCATCAATCGTAAGCCCCACACCGCCCAACGCGTCATTGGCCAATACGTTGACAATTGTGTTGACGGAATTGCTGAGGACCGATAGGAGATCGTCATTAGCTTCAGCAGGAGTAACGGGTACCGCCGTGTTTTGGATGGTGACAATATAGTCTTCGACTTCACCTGACCTTGCAGGACCAGCGAACGAGAGTCCGCTCTCGTGAGCAAAACGGAATCGTGCGACTGAACGGCCGTTCGTGGAGTTACTTGGCACATTGACAACCAAGCGTGTCACTCCCCCGGGAATCAGCTGGTCTGTCAAGATTCTCTCACCAGCGTCAAGCCAATCACCGTCCCCATTAAAATCGATCCACCCTTGGAGATAGCCTTGTTTTGAGGCAGTGACATCGATGCGTGCCGTTTGCCCCGCGATCAAGGGTGTGGCAAATTGTACGCCGTTTTCGTCGTCCGTTGTTGTAGCGTCATCGCCGTCCGCATTTGCGGACGGGGTACCGTCGGTTTCAGCATCAACGTTAGCGCCGAGGAAGAATCCCGTTTCGATCGGATGTACGGGTCCATTCTCGGAAAGCAACGTGGGATACGGTGCCGGTGCATCGCCAAAGTCCGATTGCACAGTAAACCCAAAACGTAGGTTAACGGCCGCGCTCCCTTCTCGCACCGAAGTGAGGTACCCGCCGTTATTGCGTGGCGTGGTTTGATCCAGTCCTGGTGGTACCACAACTCGAATCGACGGATTACCAACCGCAAGTCCCGCGAAACGGTAGTTGCCCGAAGCATCGGTGAGCGCTGATGGTTCGCCGTAACCGATCCGACCGTCGTTGTTCTGGTCGACATAAACGATCAAGCCAGGCAAGCGGCCTTCTGTAAGGCCGACCAGCCCGTCGCCATTGGAGTCGACCCACGTGGTACCGTAGGCCGATTCGGCAGCAAATGCGTTTCCGAATTCAATGTTGACGGTTTCTCCCTGTTCCAGCGTAATGTTGTGAATGCCAAAGACTGGGAATGTTTGTGGAACGCCGGGTACCGGAACCTCGCGGATCTGGTAGCTGCCGGCAGACAGGTCCTTGAAGGCGAATCGACCACTCGTGTCGGTGACGCGATTCGGCTCATTGCTATCCAATTGTCCATTCCTATTGAGGTCCATATAGACCGTGATTCCAGCTACGCCGATTTCTTTTCGATCGTGGAAACCGTCAGCGTCGGTATCGTTCCACTTCACTCCGGTAATCTGTCCCAATCGAATGCGGTTGCCGAAATTGATATTCGGGATCGTCGCGCCTGCAAATACCGAAATCGTGTGTGGCCCGTTGTTGACCGGAAAAGTTTGCTCCCAATCCGCCTTCTGTTGTTCTCTCACTGCGTGGGTTCCAGCCGGCGCCGTGAGGGAATAATTTCCAGTGCCATCGGTCGCAGCGGACGGCTCGCCCGGTGTTAGGTGGCCATCGTTGTTCAAGTCGACAAAGATGCGCCAGTTCTGCAACGCTTCCTCACCGCTTTCACGGACACCGTTCGCGTTGGCGTCGTTCCACTTGAAACCTGTAACCGTTCCACCACCCACGATTGGGACCTGAGGGACTTCGGTGCCATAGATATTCATTTCCCAGGAGGTGAGTGTGCCAGCGGCGCCACTGGCAAGATCTCGCGCCGTAAGTGTCCACTCGCCCAAGGAGGTTTCGCCCCAATTGCGGTTGGTGGTAAAGACCCAATTGGAATAGCCACCTGCATCGTTCTTGCCACGTTGCCGGGCCAAAACCGATTCTGTGCCCGATGGCGAACGGAGGACCAACTCTAGGTCGCCGCGGATTGCGTGATCGATCTTAGGTATCACTTCTACCCATTCGACCGACATGTCTCGATTGACAAATTGACCATCCACAATTCCGCTGTCGACCAAGATGGAAGAGGTAATACCGCGGGTGTTGTTGTCTGGGATAGCGATATTGAGTCCAGCGGCAGACTTGATATTGATCGACTTTTCGGCGGCAACGTTGGTCCATGATTGAGCCAACGTCGTGGCGGCCTGTGCGTCAAACGACCCAAAGCCATATTTGTGATTGACGTGAAGGCCAGCGCCATTGGTGACCCAGTCTTCGTCAAAATCATCTGTCTTGACAGCCGATTTGGCCAAAATGTGCTGGACGTCCCGGCGCGATAAGCCAGGGTTCGCTTGCAGAACAAGTGCGATACCACCCGATAGTAACGGCGCTGCCGAGGATGTACCGCCGAAGGTGTCCGTGTAGTCCCCTTCGGCTTCTTCAGCGCTTGTATTGTAACCACGCTCTCCCACTAAATCGGTTGTGGTAATTCCGAGAGCGCCATCGCCGGAGTACGTTGCAATGAACAACGATGCGCCAGGGCGGCTATAACTGGTCTGGATTCCGTCGTCGTTGATAGCCCCCACGGCGATCGAGTGACGCGAGTTCGTCAGTACTGAATAATTAACGTCGCTGTTTTGCTGACGATCGTTGCCAGCAGCGAAGACGAAAATCGACCCCAAGCCGTTGCGTCCGGCCGTGCCCTCCAATGCTGCGAGCGTAAGTGGGTCAACACTTCGACTCAGCCGACCATTTAATACTTCTCCCCAGCTATTGTTGTAGATGTCGATTCGATTGGGGAGTCGCGTCAATGCCGCGGAAACGACAGCGTCTGTTAAGCGGTTGTCAAACGGGATGCGAATTCCAGCCAGTGATGCGCCAAACGCAGCACCAACTCCTCCGATAAGGTTCCCTTGGGAAGCCGCCGCGACACCCGCAACCGCGGTACCGTGACCATCTCCGTCCGCTTCGGGTGTGGGGTCTTCATCAGCCGGATCCAAGGGCACTCCCGTTAAGTCAAGACTGAGGCCATCTTCGATCCGATCCTCGAGATCAGGATGCGCAATCTCCAGTCCATCATCGACAATGCCAATGATCACTCCTGTGCCAGTATAGGTGTCCCAAACGTCGGTGACGTTTATGTCGGATCCTGGACTACCGCCGGTCTGTCCGTTGTTTTGCAAATGCCATTGGTCTTGGAACAGGTCGTCTTCAGGCACGAAAAATTTGCCAATCTGTTGACTTGCCAACGGATAAAAATATTCAATGTTGCCGATGCTCTTGAGCTTAGCGATGACTTCTTCTGGTTGCGGAGGAATGGGCAGTCCGCCGGTGCCCGGAGAAGATTTCGCCGGTACAATGGTGAGCGTGTCGACGATGTATGCGTTGTTGATAAGGTTCGTCGGCGTGAATTCATGCGTCGTTGTGGCTAGCGCATCCGCAAGACTTTCACCATTGCTTCCGTCCGACATTAAGACGACCCACTGCTTTGCGTCCCGCAATTGACCACGCGTAAATTGATTGTCCAGGTCGGACGCCCGCTCAAAGGCGGCGCGTACTGCCGGGGACAAACCGTCCACTGCCAATAGGACACGGGCCTCCAACGCTTCACCGAAGTGGGACCGGCGCACGTTGGAGATGGGATTGCGATGGCCGCGTGAGGGTTTACGTCTCTTCATGCTTATTCCGTGTTGATCGTCAGGAGCGTGACAACTGCGGTCGCAATGGTGACATCGGGCCGCCAAAAAAAAGACTAATAGTACTGGTTGCGGAGAGGAGGTCGGCTTTTAGGTCGCGTGGGCTCCTTTTCAGTACCCACGAACCCTCCTGAGATGAGGAGTTCTCCAACGCGTCAATCGAAACGCACCGCGTCTGTCTCTTTGGGCTCCGCCCAAACCCGACGGGTCGAACCGACCGAAACGACCGTCCTGAGTTCCCCAACTACCGACAAGTTCCGTAGAATGCACACCGTACATTCCTTCTTCCCATGCTACTCACCCTGCAAAACGTGTCAATGCTTTGGTGGAATTCGGGGCCATTATGATCAGCACTCTGGGAAAAACGGGGCATTTGCTGAAACGCAATTGTCGAGTGACCGATTGCCATCGGTGTGGTATGCTTACGGGTGCCGGTGGCAGAACCCTGTGTTCCTGACCGCCAATTCGGGTTGGCCGACGTTAGTTGCGGGCCACCGACACGGTGAACCCCTAAGGCTCCTATTGAAGGTAATGACCATGGCCAAAGAGAAAGATGACGACCAGACCAAAGAGGCCCCTGCAGCGCCCGATCAGCCGGCTCGTGTCCAGAATCAGGTACACGTCGACGACAGCAACGCCATCAGCAGCTATTCGAATTTTTGCCGGGTGACCGGTTCACCCGAAGAGTTGATCATTGACTTCGGTTTGAATACGCAGCCCATGGGGGTTCCGACGGAACCGATTGTAATCAAACAGCGGATTATAGTGAATTTCTATACCGCAAAACGCTTGCTGGCGGCCTTACACATGTCAATTCAGCGGCATGAGGCGGCGTTTGGAGTCTTAGAAACCGATATCCAAAAGCGCCTGCAACCAGGCATTCGAGCGCAAGCCCCTACGGCTGGACAATAACAGCCGTCCAAGCGCCATCGAACGGCGGAGGCGTTCGTAAGCCTACTCGGTGAACACGGTCGTCATGGACAGCACGCGACTCAAGCGTCTTTCGCCTTCAACAGGAAGAGGCGAAAGACCTGCGTAAGCGTTATGGGCCTGGAGGCCCGCGAACGGTTACAGATCTAATTTCCACTCTCTACTCTCGATGACGGCGTGAATCCCCCCGTCACTACCCGAGCTTGTCTCGGTAGAACGGCGTTCACAACCAGAGGGCAACGGCGTGAATCCCCCC
>JAQCHP010000036.1 GCA_027619595.1 Planctomycetota bacterium | reverse complement strand
ACGGCCAAAGGTGTCGGGGGTGCCACGGTTGTGGCCTTCGGTTGCTGCGACCGATGGATCTTCGCAGATTCGGCTGGCGAAGCGGGCGCCGCAGCGCCCGACGGCTCCGAGGGTGGCGCTGCCGTCGGCTGTTCGGCCTGACTCGGTTCGCTCCATTCCTGGCCGGGATCGCTATTAGGGCCTGTACAACCAGAATTTGCGTCGGCGCACCCTGCTCCGGAATTACAATCGAACAGGCAGCTAGCTTCTGCTCGGCAGAGGCTCCTGGTAAATACCGGGCGCCCCCAACTGGGCAGCGTCGGCAAGCAAATCGACGGCATGCGCAATTTCGGCAGACGAAGCGTGGGCAACGTTGGGCCGCAGCAGGTGGGTGTTATAGCTGGCTGGCAAGAGAAAATGCCGCCGAGACCCCGGCAGCGGTTACCCCTATCGCAGCTGGGTAGATCGTCACAATAGCTGTCCCACAAATTGCGGCAGCAACTGCGGTCCTGGCGGCAGCAGTTTCCCGACGAATTATTTTGCGACGCACCGGCAAATCCAGCCGCCGCGATGCTTTCGTCGGGAATGCCATGACCGGCGTTTCCTTGTCGGCCTTGTACCGCAACTGTGGCGGTCAACGCTGAATTTGCTGCAATAGCCGGGTCGAGTCGATCGAAATTGAAGTTCTTCGCTTGAGCTGTGGTGGCCAAAGCCATGCAGACCGCGCAAGACACGTAGAATCTATACATGTCCACTCCTTTCCTGAAGATGCGGAAATCCTATTATTCATCCTGAGCCCTTAGACGCACGAAAGGACGGTAAGGGACTCCACAATGATGCGTTCTGGGAAATACACTCGCAAACGAGAACTATGAAATATTTACAGCCATTTCACCGTCCAGCCTGCTCCGGCAGAAACATCCAGCAAAGTCAGTTACGGTTCGCCGAAAATCTCTTGTGGCGTGCGATCTAGATGTGGACAGTTGCGGCCCTTGGCATCGTGATCAGTTGGATCGGAATGGCAGGCCCCTTGCGCCGCACCACTCTATTTTCTGCTTGGTTTTGGCTGGGCATGGCGGCAGTCTCGGCCTTGGGCTTTGCCAGCGCTGACCTCCCTAGTGACCTAGCCGGAGATCGTCTGTCGGCGAATCACCCCTGGCGATTGATTGCGGCGACCAGTGCAAGTTGCCCGTTCGTGGCGATTTTGGGTGCGAAGCGCCCACATCATGTCGCATGGCAATTTATCGTTGCCACGTTTTGGATCGTGTTGGCATGGCCAGCTTGGGAGGCCTTAGCCTTCGGCAATCGTGGAGTCAACCTCGACACGCTGCGGTCGGCGGGATGTTGGATCTTGCTCGCCATGACTTGGTTCAACTGGTGGGGAACTCGATATTGGCTTGCGGTAACCTTAGGAGTGATGGGGCAGGGGCTTCTGTACGCTCCGTTCCTGTGCGGATCGCATTTACTGGGCATGCGAATTCAAGCTGTCCCGATCAGCACTGTGGAGGTTTGTCTCATCCTGTGGACGTTGGGTGCAATGCTGGGCTGCCTACAATTGCGCAGCCTTTGCTGGCCACCTACAAGTGACTTGGAGAGTTACAGCCAACTATGGCGTGCTTGGCGCAATCTATATGGCGTTATCTGGGGATTTCGCGTGCTAGAGCGAATCCAGGAAACAGCGAGGATTGCGCATTGGCCAGTGGATCTCACGTGGTCGAAGTTCGTCCCACGTGATACGCAAGAATTTTACGACTGTAGAGGCATCGACGTATCGATGCGGAGTCTACTACGACGATTTCTTGATGATGACTGTTTTCCTGATCGCCCCGGGGAATCTCCCAGAGAATAATCTTTGGGAGATCCCAGGTCCCGAAAATCATTCACGTTGATTTTCAGGTCATCGATATCGCGATCAAGGGCCACACGTCACAACGGCGGCTATTGGCCCGTCAGTTCCTTAAGAACTTTTTCGGCGTCAGGGCGATCGACGAAAGCGGCTTTGGCTTTGAGCGATTCTTCCAGGATTTTCTGCGCAATATCGGTGCGGCCACGAGCAATGAGGATCTTGGCGGCGTGATATCCGCTTTCCGATCCGATACCTCCTCCTTGAAATGCTCGCTGAATGATACTGTCTACCTGCCCGTCGCGACCGGCGCGATGGAGGACCCAACCTAACGTTACCAGCGATTCTCGTACGGGTTGCAGAGCCACGTCGGAATTGGCACGGGCATTAAGTTCCGCGTATTCCAGCGCCAACTGCTGCTTCTCCTCACCCGGTTGCTCGATCAGCACGAGTGCCAAGTGATGAATTACCTGATTGTTCGATGGCTTTTGCACATGCGCCATCGTGAAATACTTCTCAGCCTCTGGGAAGTTGCCTTGATAGCGAGCCAAGAGTCCCGCGTAAAAATTGGACTCAAACGAAGTCTTGTCAACTTCACGGGCTGCTTTTAGATTTTCGTCGGCCATCTTTAAATCACGCGAGTCAAGCGCGTAACGCACGACTGCGAGCCGGGTGGTCGGGTTCTTGCCGTCCTTCTTAATCGCTTCTCTAACAAAAGCCTGTGCCCGTTTGCTGTCGTCAGCTTGTTGAAACAACGTTGCCATGATCACATCGGGGTGCGAGACCTCGCTCTTTTTAGCCTCGTAGAGTTCTTGGAATTTCTTGTAGGCCTCTTTTACCTTTTCGGCCGATTTTTGATTAAACAAAGCCCGACCTAAACGCGTAGCCACATTCGGATCGTTGGGGTTTCCCGCCAGCATGGTACGTAAGTGTTCTTCCGCAGCTTTCCAATCGAGCCGCGATTCGGCGGCAGTGGCCAAACCCTGGGCCGCCCGCTGCAGAAGTTCCTTCTTACGATTGGCATCGCCGCTGAAACTTTTGGCAAGCGTATTTCCCTGCTCGAACAAGAGTGCCGCTGAAGTCATTCGCTGCTGCTGAAGGTCGAGGGTGGCCAGCGAGAGGAATGCCTCAGGATCGGTTGGTTCGTTGACGATGGCCTTTTCGAGATAGGCCACGGTTTGAGGCAGATTATTGCCAGAGCGGAACAGGGACGCCATGACCACGTCGGGTGGCGGAAGTTTGGGGTCCTTCACGCGGGCTTCTACCAGAGCGGCGCGGGCCTCGTCAAATTGCTGGTTGCGAAACTTCAGAATTGCATTTTGAACTTCGGGAGACTGAGCGTTCTGCTCCACGGAACCGCTGCCGGGAGCTGGATCTTGTGCCGACAAGGGACCCACAGCAACGAGTCCTAACCCAAGAGACCAGGACAAAAAGCACCCGGCGCTAACACGACGCAAGCGAGTATCCATGACGGATTTTTCCTCTCGTAAAATTACCAAACCGACAACAATATGCCGGCCATCTTATATTGCAAAAATCGGTGAACGTTGCAGAAGCCGGTAGTTTGGGAGCGACCCGCGCATATTCGGGGTGTCCCCACGCATATTTAGCGGCGACCCATATGGAACGCTCCCCTCCCTTTGGCTCCGCATATTGTACGTCGGATTTTGTCGTTGCGGAGGGGTGATCACCGAAAGCTCATCGATTTTGATCGCATAATCGGTTCCTACCGATTTTTCGGCGGCTTAGTTCCGGGACGAGTGTTGATTTCTGTCCAATTTCCGGCGGATTTCGTCCTTGAGGTGCTCAATGACCGATTCCTTGTCGGTTTGCTCCAAGATCCTGCGGACCACCTGCTTAGCACCCTCAGGGCCCCAGCTGGCTCCATGTTCAAAATAGTATTTGGCTGCTTGTCCCACGATGTACGATCCGTAACCAGCGGCGGCTCCTTGGGGGATGGCCGACAAGGGCGTAATGATGCCTAGGGTAAGCCCCTTCATGGTAAGCGAAAGTAGATGCGTGATATATTCGCCGACCATGACCCAGCCGGCAGCATGGGCGATCGATCGGATGAGACGGTGCGCATGACTGCGATTTAATGACAATCCGTACAAGTGAGCCAACGTGACGACCATCGTTCCGTCAATAGCCAATCCACCGAGGATATCCGCAACTGGAATGGGATTGAGCGACACAACGAGCGCTTTGACGGCGGCGAAGCTCCAAATGGCTCCGTTGGCGCGATTATTGCGCAATTGCACTCGCAGCTGAGCAACGCGGTCGTTGGTGTCGGCGGCAAAAAGCGCGGCATTTAATGCGACCAAGTCGAGTCCATCGCGTTCGAGCACTTCCAGGATGCGCACCTTGAGATCTTCTACGTGAATCGGCGGTTTTCTCCATTCCGATTTTTCTCGGCCTTGTGCGTCGACGATTACGTGCTCAACGGTGCGAGGATCGACTGCCGTACAAACGATGTCGCCGCTGATACGGATCAAACGTAGCCGCTCTTGACGCAGGATTTCTAACAGGCGAATTCGTTCCTCGTCGGTATACAAATCGATTTTATTGAGCACCACGATGATCGGCTTATTGACCGATGCCAAGGCGACGAGCGCGGAGTACTCGGTTTCGTTGAGATCCGAATCGGTAACGAAGAGTATCAGGTCGGCACGCCTGGCAACTTCGCGCGCGATGGACGCCCGTTTTTCGCCTTCCACCTCATTCAAGCCAGGCGTGTCGATGAGGATCACTTGGGAGTTGCCAAGCCCAGGGATGTGATACCCGTTCTCCCAGGCCAAAGAACGAGCATCTTTGGTCCAGCCACCGCGGACATTGACCTCAGCCACCGGTCTTCCGATCAACGCGTTGATGAGTGCCGATTTGCCAGTGCTAATTTCACCAAACACAGCTATTTCTACTCGGCCAGCGGTGAGCTTCGATTCCATCGAGCGGAGGTGTTCTAGGTCCTGCCGCAGGGCCGCACGCTCTTCCGGCCCGCACCGCTCGAAGACGCTTAACGAACGCTCCAACAACGCTACTGCCTCATCGAAGTAGGCCGAGTTCGGCTTCTCGTCGATCCCTTTCAAATCGCCGGTCGAGTCGCTCATGGTGTTTCATCCGTCTCGGTGGCGGCCTCTGTACGCATTTGTCGCGCGTTGGCTACGAGGCGTCGCAATTCTTCGATGCTTGTCATTCGTCCCCACTGTTGGCGCGTAATTTCCGCCAGGCCCGCCCCGGGATCTGCCGATTCTTGCTTAAAGTATTCGATGAACACGGCACCAATCCAACGCGTCACGAGCGCCTGTACAATTCCTTGCAGGGCACCGCCAGTAAGCGTCCCCACCCCAGGAACTGTTTTGAGCAGGGATCCTACCATCATGGCAATCGCCGGTTGGATGGCGTTGGTTCCGAGGATGGAGATCAGATTCTTTCCTTGTTGCCCCAGTAATTGCGAGGCTAGGTTGAAATCGATGTCTTGGCGGTAGACGCGTGCCAAATCAACCACCATCTTGGTGGAGATGGCGCAACCGACGGCCAAGTCAACGAAGGGAAATGGACTGAGCGCCGCAGCACCTCCCGCACGCCACATATACCATTCGACGATCTGCCAGGCACGCTGGTCCAACGATTCTCGCACTCGTAGTTTGGCTTCGTCCATGAGTCCACGCGACTGCAGAAGCAAATTAGCCATCAGTAAGTCGGTCCCGTTGCGTTTGACGATGCGGAGCATGCGATCGGCTAGTGGTTGAATTTCTGGGGGAATTGTCACCTCTTCTTCGGCTTGGCTACCGTCGGGAAGAATCCTGACTCGACGGCGCGATGTGCTTCGTGATCGTAAGGCAACAACGTCTTCGGATTGCACAATTGCAGTCGTTTGTTCTTGAATTTGTTGGATCAGTTCATCTCGTTCCGAGGGCGCGTACCAGTCTTCTTTATTTAAACAGATGAGAATGCGTTTCTCCATCGCGTGCAGTTTTTGCAGTAGTTCGAATTCGGTCTGTCGCAACGGGCCGTCAACCACAAGCAGTACCATATCGGCATCAATGGCCGCGTCGGCCGCAATGCTTGCCCGTTGTGAACCGTCCACCTCTCCCAAACCCGGAGTATCAACGAGTGTGATCCGGTCATGTCCTGGCCAGGGGATTTCGTTGCGTTGCATCGTGGTACCCCCACGTAGATCGGTGGAGAAGACCTCCCGTCCGGCCAGCATGTTGAGCAGCGACGACTTGCCACTGGAGATCGTGCCAAACGCGACGATCTCCAGCTGTTGTGCTTCGCGTTTGGCCAACAGTCGCGAGATCTCTGGTGTCAACTCCTGACGTACCAGGGAGTTGGTGTCGTCGGCAGTTGCCACTTGGGCCGCAGCGTCAAGGTTGTGCTGCATCTCAGCTGTCAATTCGTCGCGCGAAAGTTGACTTGGGTTCTTCGCGCGGCGCATCCGCCGTTGACGTTTTCGACGTGCGGCTCCCCACATCTTCCCTACGCCCCCCCCGCCGCTGGCAAGAAGTGCGATGGCTCCAGTACCTACCACCGCCAAATAGAGTCCGCCCCAAAACGAGCCTAACTCTTTCACGATTTGGTATTTTTCGACGAGAACGCCGGGTACATAAATTAGTAGCGCGCCGACGGCTGCGAGTACCACGACAAATAAAATCGGTTGGCCGGCCGCACTGAGCTTCATGATGGATTCTCGCACGAGTGCGTCCGATGCCGCTCGTTTGCGTTCGACGGGTAAAAAAATTAGCGGCTTTAGCCTACCACAAATTGCGACCGCAGACTACTTCCGGTAGCTGACCGATTCAACGACAACGCCCGTGACCAGGATCACGGGCGTCGCAATTTTCGTCGATTGGGTTTCGAATTGACCTAGAAAGTGTACACGAGGTCAAAGGCCAACATCTGCTGCTGCTTCTTGGTACCGTCATCAAACGGCAGGGCGCCGTTAGCAGCACCACGTCCGCTATACGAGTCCCACAAGAAGTTGGCGCGACCGAACAAATTCGACGTGAAGTTGTACTTCGGCCCGAAGGTAAAGCGGTAGAAGTTGCCCGCAAAAGGACCACGTGCGAATCCGCTTGATCCTGGGCTACCGGGAGACGGCAACACCTGGCCAACACGAACGCCTTGTTCGTCCCGGAACCATTCGCTGTTCATGCCCCATTGGCAACGGCAGGTTTGATTCCAGTACAAGTAGCTGTTCAAACCGTACCAGCGACCAGGTCCGGTGTTGTTCACGGCGTCGCCTTGGATGCCGTAGTCACTCTGCAGGTAACTCACGATGTCATCCGAAAATCGGTGCGTATAGACCAACGTTTGGAAGTATCGAGTATGGAAGGTACCGGCAAAATCCCGCCCATTCTGCACCAAAGCGGTCGGTTCCCGACCGAACAGCCCCACCCATGCGAGTGTGTCGCCGTTGTTGCGGGTATACGTAGCGGTGCTCAAATAGGATAGATTCGGATTGAAGTCGTCGAAATTATCCCAACCACGTACGAAGCCGTTGCCCCACGTAAATCGATCCGACACCTTCTTGGTCGCCAACACCCCGGTATGGGTGAATGGTTCGCCGTATTGGTACGTGTAAGGAAGTACATTGAAGAAGTTATTTGCCGTGCCGACTGTGTAGAAACCGACTGGCGAAATAAAGTGACCAAACTTGATGGTCCAATCGCAACGTGCAATTTCACCATAGAACTGAGGCAGTGCAATTCCATAGTCAGACCGACCGTTCAATCGGCTTTCCAAGCCCGCGGAAGTAGCCCATCGATGGTTCGTACCGTACATGGCGTCGGCACGCCATCCGTAGTCCCAGCAGCAACTGTCTGCGTTAGCGGCTTTGCCCGCATAGAGGTAGACTTCATTGAGCTGATAGTCGTTGGAGCGATCCATCCACGTTACCGGACCGTTGGTGCGATCGCTGGGTCCATCCGGGTTCGCCGTATAGCCCTGAGCAATCCAACCGCCAGCGTCGATGCCGCGGCACTTGGTGAAGCAACCGTCAAACGCCTTTTTCGGTTCGCCGAGGCACTCTAAGGAACCACCACAGGGCCAATCAATACCTAGACCGCAACCATTGTTGTACAAGAAGTTGCCGAAGAGGCCGCTTCCGCCACCGGAATTGCAACAGGTGCCGCCGGAGCAGCCGTCATTGCATCCACAACTGGTGGACGCGTCACAGCCGTCTGATGCGCAGCCAAAACTAATCGGTTGAGCTAACACGCTCGGCGTCGATTGTGTTGTGGCGCTCGTTTTATAAAAGTCAGTGCTAGCAGTCCTGGCTAGCGCCGCTTGGTCTTGACGAACGGACTGAGCCGTGACGTTCGTCGTCTGTGTCGCAGCGATGGCCGCGAACAATAGTAGCCAATGTCTCATGTTAGATTTTCTCCCATCCATGGAGGAAAAAAAGGCGGGCGGTGCAGGTCAGGCCTGAACACCGTGTGCGTTGTGTCGGGAATGATCCGCAGAAGCTATTCGGCAGTTTGGAAAATGGACGGAATTACTTCCGTTGTCTCTCGTACAACTGAGCCTCCCATGGTGCTATCGGACGTCAATAGATTTGGCATTCAATTCATTGGCGCTAAACAGTGTGCCGAAATGCCGTCATGAGTACAGCGGCGACTACTCGGTTCACTTGGGTAAACCTTGCGGAGGCGGGAGGACAACTTGTGAACGTACTGTGAGCGGAGGCGCGGTTCAGAAAACCGCCCAACGAAACTTGCCCACCTGGATCTCTCCTTTGGATTACTGTGCGAGCCGACACAAGTGCCGCAGTTCGCACCGTGAACCCGATCGCGTCCGTAAGGAAGGTCGAATGCAGCGGCTGCTAGCACATTCGTTGACCCGCCTTCGCGAAGAAGTCTACTAGAGGCCGACCGTTGTTTCGGAAAATAAGGCATCCACGAACGCTTGTGGCTCGAACCTCACGAGATCGTCCGCCCCCTCGCCGACCCCCACGAACTTCACCGGCAGCTCAAACTGACGTCGGATCGGGATGACCACTCCACCCTTGGCCGTTCCATCCAACTTGGAAAGAACGATCCCTGTGCATTGCACCGCATCGCTGAAGCCTTTGGCTTGGCTAATGCCGTTTTGTCCGGCGGTGGCATCCAGGACTAAGAGCACTTCATGGGGTGCATCGGGGATCAATTTGGCAATGACACGCCTTACCTTCGTGAGTTCTTCCATGAGGTTGGTTTGTGTCTGAAGTCGTCCGGCCGTGTCGATGATGCAAATATCGCACGGTTTTTCGATCGCGCGCGCCACCGCGCGGTGCGCGACACTGGCTGGATCACTCCCCGTCGGTGCCGTCACAATCTCCGCTCCTACACGTTCGGCCCAGACGGTGAGTTGCTGAACCGCTGCGGCGCGAAAGGTATCGCCGGCGCCGAGCACTACGGAATGTCCTTCGTTCCGCATCAATTGTGCTAGTTTCGCGATGCTCGTCGTTTTTCCCGATCCATTGACGCCGACGACCAGCATCACCGTAGGGCCACTGGCGGCACGTCGCAAAGGTTCTTCGGCTTCGTCACCGGTCATGATCGTCAGAAGTTTTGCACGGACGAATCCCAGTAGCTCTTCCATTTCGACCACACGTCCGCGGAAGTGCTCTTGCACTTCGGTACGAACTTCTTGCGCTGGTCCGACCCCCATATCAGTTCGGACAAGGAGCGCAAAAAGCTGGTTCAGAAAGTCCTCGTCCAGTAGCTGTCCTTGACTCTTGAACAGATCCCGCACATCGGTCTGGAGCAGTCGCGTCGTTTTCTGCAGGCCTTGTTTAAGTCTCGCAAATATTCCCTTTTGCTCGGCAGCCACGGTTGCCGAATCGGGCGACGTGACCGAGGTCGTAGCGGCTGACGTCGCGGATCGACGAAAACGATCAAAGATTCCCACGGTTTGTTCTTCCTCCCGCCATCACGCTATGAAATACGGCAGCCACGGCAATTAGCTTTCGTCTACTGGAATTTCGTCCACTGGAATACTGTCCAACGGTTGTCCTGCCGCATCGCGGGGTAAGAGCCCGTCCAAAACGCCGTTGACGAACTGAGCTGACTGTTTCGAGCCGTAGCGTCGAGCCAGATCGACAGCTTCATTGATCGCGACGAGGCCCGGAGTTTCAGCATACAGGAGTTCAAACGCAGCCAATCGCAATACATTGCGGTCCGTAGCCGCCATGCGCTGTAGCTCCCAGTTTTCCGTATGATTTTCCAATTGCTGGTCTAACTCTTTCAGGTTCCGGCGGACCCCTTGGAGTAACTGTCGAGCGAACTCAATGGTAACCCGGTCACCTTGCAATCGTCCGGCCAAGAACCGTTCGACATTGACTTCGGTGACATCGGGATTGAGGTCTTCTTGGTAGAGTAATTGCAAGACGACTTCGCGGGCTCGACGGCGGCGTGCCATGTATTTTGCGCCATTCTTGGGAATGGCCACTCCTCAGTGGGTGGGTGTCGGGGCCAGGGCAACGCTCCAGCGATCGACATCCGAAAACTTAACTGCGACGAACTGTGTGACCGGGAACAACTGTGTGACTATGAACAACTGCGTGACTGTAAACAACTGGGGCGAACAAGCAACGCGAAGGGTTCATGCAAGACAAATTTCATGTCGGGCGGGTTGAACGTCACTTTTGCGGTACACGTGCACTTATGGACATCGGGACACGCTACCGGGTGGGATGGTTTGCCTGACGTACTTGTCCATCGCGGATCATGCTTTCCATCGCAGATCATGCATCAGGTTATCTTGAGCATCAGGCTATTTTAAGCATCAGCGCGACCATCTCCAAGGCGGCTTCGGCGCATTCCGTACCCTTATTGCCCTGGTTGCCGCCGCTGCGATGGATGGCTTGTTCTGGAGTGTCGCAGGTCAGCACGCCAAACAGCACAGGAACCCCTGATTCGATGGCAATTTCGCCCAAAGTTTGGCTCACCTGGCGATTGATGTGCTGGTCGTGTGAAGTTTCGCCCCGGATGACCGCTCCCAACGTGAGGATGGCAACGTAATTTCCTGACCGAGCGAGAGAGTCGGCGACCAGCGGAATTTCCCACGCGCCTGGTACCCAGGCGGTATCCACGTTTTCTTCGGGTACGCCACCTTGTACCAAGGTTTGCCGAGCACCGTCCAATAGCCGTCCTGTAATATCGCGATGGTAACGCGATACAACAATCGCAAATCGCCCTTGAGGCGGAACCAAACTCTCTTTACCGTCGTAGATCGCCACCGTCAATTGTTCCCTTCGTGCAGACGATACATTACTTCATGTTCATGCTCATAAGAAATTCTGCGTTGGATTTGGACTTGGCCAGTCGCGTGACCAGCCATTCCATGGCATCGGGAGGATTCATTTCGCTGAAAACTCTGCGCAGAATTGAGACACGCCGGTGTTCTTCCGGGTCAAATAACATCTCTTCGCGACGAGTTCCGCTGCGGCTAATATCGATCGCCGGCCAAATGCGTTTGTCGACCAACTTGCGATCGAGCACGATTTCAAGGTTTCCCGTCCCTTTGAATTCTTCGAAGATCACGTCGTCCATCTTACTGCCCGTCTCCACCAGAGCCGTCGCAATAATGCTTAGCGATCCACCTTCTTCCACTTTCCGGGCGGAACCGAAGAATCGTTTGGGTCGTTGCAATGCATTGGCATCGAGGCCACCTGACAAGATTTTTCCTGATTGAGTGCATTCAGAATTCCAAGCCCGTGCTAAGCGAGTGATGGAATCCAAGAAAAGTACAACGTCATAGCCGTACTCGACCATGCGCTTCGCTTTTTCGATGACCATTTCGGAAACTTGTATATGGCGGGATGCCGGTTCGTCGAAGGTGGAACTGATCACTTCGCAGTTTTCGCTGCGAATCTCCCGTTCCATGTCGGTGACCTCTTCGGGGCGTTCGTCGATCAAGAGCATCATGACATACGCGTTAGGATAGTTTGTCAGGACCGCCTTGGCGATTTTCTGCATCAGGATCGTCTTGCCAGCTCGCGGGGGACTGACGATCAGGCCGCGCTGCCCAAATCCGATCGGTACAATCAGGTCGACGACGCGAGTTTCGATCATCGGGCCCGTGGTCTCCAACACGATTCGTGAGTTGGGATGGAGCGGCGTGAGGTCATCAAAGTTCACCCGCCCCGCCATCAGATTGGGCTCTTGGTGATTTATCGCTTCGACACGTAGCAGGGCAAAATAACGTTCGTTCTCCTTGGGGGGCCGGATCTGCCCTGAGACGGTAACACCCGTTTTCAGCCCAAACCGCCGAATCTGGCTGGGCGACACATAAATGTCGTCGGGGCACGACAGGTAGTGATAGTCGGGGCTCCGCAGGAAACCGAACCCGTCGGGAAGAATTTCGAGCGTCCCCTCTCCGTACATCAGCCCATTCATTTTCACACGTTCTTTGAGAATGTGGAAAATCAGGTCCTGTTTCTTCAGGCCGGCGACTTCGGTCACGTTTTCTTTGCGCGCTTCTTCGATGAGTTGCGTAATATTCATTTTTTGCAACTCACTGCCGTTAACCGGTGAACCACCGTCGCGTGGCAAGCGTCCCGTGCGATCTGATTCCTCGGCAATTTCTTCCGCTAATGTCAGTGGCTCTTGTTGATCGAGTTCCTCTTCCAAAGTCAGGGGACGGGAGACAGGACCGTTCCGCGGGACTTGATGGGGTCCGCGACCCGAGGAAGCACTCCGTCGGTGCTGACCGTCATGGCCGTGCGCTGGATTTTGAGTTTCGGACATCGATCAGGACTTCCTTGGGCGACACTCGTATGCCGTGCTCCGATAAGCCGAATGGCGCGGCGAGAAAGAAACAGAAGTTGCTTACTCTCCCGAAAAACCACCACGGTTAACCCCAAGCCACTACCACGCCGTTAGCTCTTGATGCCTCAATATCTGGCGGGATAACCTGAATTGGGAGCGGTCGAAACAGGACGGAACGATGGGATACGCGATAGGAACTAAACTGGAACCATGAGCGCTAAGCCGGTAGGTTTAGCGGTATTGTCCACCCGGGCGAGTGAGGAATGACTGACGGAAAAGGGCCCAACTCGGCGTCACCTGTCGATGCGCGGGCCGTGCTGGGATTGTGCATGATTTCGAGCAACGTGCGATTGCTGTTGCGTGGGTTGTGGCCCCCAACGATCCAACAAACGACCAGCCAGAAGACCACGCGGTTATTATGGCAACTCCCAACGTGGGGGGAAAGTGGAGTTTACAAAAAAAAAGTCGTAATGGGTGTCTGTCCTCCTCTCTGTCGTTGATCGGCGATGGACAGAACGTAGAGAGTAGAGCTGTAACCGTTCACGGACCGTGGGCGGTGAACGGTTACCCCGGTGCGTTGGTCAAGTCGGATTGGATTTGCTGCCACCAGGCGGTCACTTGGTTTGTTAAGGCGTCGATCGAACCATCGTTTGAGAAAGTCCGGTGGGCGCGGCGTCGCTTTTCCGACAACGGCAACTGCTGACTCTCGCGACAGCGAAGTTGTTCGGCGGTCCATCCGCGTTGGCGGGCCCGCTCAAGACGTGCCGGCCACGGAGCGTCGACGAACACGATCCATCGGCACATGTCGGACCAACGGGCCTCAAGCAGGAGCGCAGCGTCGAGCACAAAGATGGTAGCGGCTGGCGCTTGAGCCATTTCTTCGCCCAATGCGGTCGCGATTCTGGGGTGCGTGACAGCTTCGAGGAAGTCGAGTTCTTCTCGCGCACTGGGCTCGAAGACGCGGGCAGCTACCTGCTGACGATCGATCTGGCCGTCTCCGGCGAGAATCGCCGAGCCCCATCGCTCGAGGAGGGCCGCCACCACTTCCGGCTCCTTGAGCACCGCATGTCCGACCCGGTCGGCGTCCAGACGCTTGGCCCCTAACGACTCTAAGATCTTCGAGACCAAGGACTTGCCACTAGCGATTCCTCCGACAACGCCGATTACAGGGGCATGGGGCATTAATCCACCTCGATCCGGAGGACCCGTACGCGAGGGTAGGGTAAGTTTGATTGACAGGGCAAGATAGTCGGATTACGATTTTTCATAGTGGCAACGCTGCCCGGGATACACAAGGTAGGCTGGAACAGCCAGACGGTCTTGGGTTGCTGGGTCTTCTCGATTTCGGAACAGGACCGCCCCGTGGGCCAAGAGGGCTTGTGACGGCTCGACACTCAGATTCTCCCAGATTCGACGGCCACGCAAAAGACGTGCCTTAGGATGAGGGCAGGGGATGTCGCGTTGTAAGTGAAGTGAATTGGCTGAACGTGGCTGGAAGAAGGTAAAAACGGAATGGCTCGACGGGAAAACCAGGGGCTGCATATTGGCCTCATCTGCATGGTTGTAGTCTCAGTTCTGTTGCTGGGGCTGACCTATTTCTTCTGGTCCAGTACCGACACGCAGACGAAGAAAGTAGCCAGCCTCCAGACGCAAGTCGACTCGGCCAAGGCTGCCGCAAGTAAGGCCACTGATGAAAACCTCAGCCTCAAGACGTTGGTGGGCCATACCGAAGACGCGACGATCGAAGTTATCCAAAAGCAATACGATCAGGACATCGCCGCCGTAGGGTCGTTACCCGCAGAAAGCCGCAGTTATTCTAAGGCGCTCGATGCCCTGCGCATGACTCTCTTTGAAACGCAAAAGCAGGTGGAGAGTCTCACCAAGTCCAACAACGAATTGACGCAAAAGGTTGAGGAGATACGAAAAGAAGAAAAGGCGCGCGCCGACACTGCGGAAAAGTCACGTGAAGCTGCCATCGTCGATCGCGATCAGCAGGTCCTCAAGTTTCAAGAAGAACGTGTGCGAATTACGCAGGAAAAGGAGCAATTGAGCGAACTGCTGCAAAAACAGCGAGACGAAGTCACTCAAAAGCAGCAGGCGCTGAAGCAGGCCGAAGCGAAATTTGCGGCAGATCAGCAGCAATCGCAACGGCAAGTTGACAAATTGCAATTGCAATTGGATGAATATCGGAAGGAAACGTTTGATGTGCCCTCCGGAAAGATTACGTACTATAGCGCTCGGAGCAAAATGGTGCATGTAGACCTTGGCTCGGACGATGGATTGCGAGTACACACTACCTTTGGTGTGTTCGATGCCGGTAGCAATAATTTGGCTAGAGCTGTCAAGAAGGGCTCGATCGAGATCCAGAGCATTGAGGGACCGCATCGGGCCCAAGGGGTGGTGATTGACGAAGAGCTATCGAACCCTATTATCAAAGGCGACCTGATTTATACGCCCCTCTGGGCGCCAGGTGGTCGGCTGCGATTTGGGATCGCTGGCTTTGTCGATCTCAATGGTGACGGGCGGGACGATCGCGAACAATTGCGTAGGCTGATTCGGACCGGGGGAGGCGTGATTGATGCGGAAGATGTGGGGCCCGACGGACGCCGTACCGGCGATTTATCGATTCAAACGCGGTACTTGATTGTCGGTGACGTGCCCGAAGCTGGCACGAACAAAGGTGTCGTCGTGGCAGCTCAGGAGAATCGCATGAAGAATTACTCCGCTATCAACAATCAGGCCCAAAAGCTCGGAATCGAACGCATTACCGTGCAACAAGTACTCAACTATCTGGGCTATAAAGCCCTTTCTGCCGGAGAAGTTGAAGCCTTTGGCGAGAAGTAGTACGCGGGCTGTCGTTCAACCTCGTACTCGAACCCAATTCTTCCGTCACTACCCGAGCTTGTCTCGGTAGAACGGTGTTCACAACCAGAACGTTGCGCGGGCCGGTCGGCCTCCAATCGGATCGCCGCACCACGCGTCACGACTGCGGTTAACCGTACGCCTGCGGCTGACGGTTAGACACGGTGACCTCAAATTCCAAATTGGCGTAACACGATTTCCGCCACATCGGTATCGGCCAGAGGCTGCTCCACAAAGACTCCGCGTTGTGACGATAAAAGGACTCCACGCTGCCATTCTGCCCGAGCCGGCGCTCCATGCGAACCTTTCACGCGGGTGGCGTCCAAGGGGATGGAACGCGTCGCTCGGTCGAAGTGAAGTTCAACGGGGTCGTAGCCGGGCTTCCGATGGATGTCGACGGTACGAGCGAAGGCGGGAGCACGCGCATCGTCAAGCCACCAGTAGTAGGCCTGCCAACTTGACGGGATCGAAACAAGTACGACATCGCCCGAACGCGGGTGTTGAAGTCCGTATCGTTCCAGCTGTTTTCCGCTCAGAACTTCATCAATTCCCTCGCTACCAGCGAATAGATCCCGCACTTGCTTGATTGTGCTCGCGTCGTGGTCACGGACAAAGACATGCGAAAACTGGTGGTCCACCAAAGCCCAGGCACGGCTTTGTTCAAAGTCCAACAATTCAGTTTGGTCGTTGTCTTCGCGAACTGAAAGTAGTCCCGCTTCGCGTAGCCGACGATTAGGGTAGACCACGTGATTCACGGGAACGATGGCATATTCACTCGCGACCAACCAGAGCGTGTGCGCTGGGTCGAAAATGGCGTGGAGCGATCGAACAAGTTCACCGATTACGGTGTCCAATTCTTCGAGTGCTTTCTGGGCTGCTGGGCTGTCCGGTCCGTCGCGTTGCGCCGCATAGTCCAAGTGCGGCAAATAGAGGTAAAAGAATCTCGGTCGGAACCGTTGCGCGGCGAACACGGCGGATTGGGCAATCCAACGGGTTGATTCAATGTTGGCCAGTGGCCCCCAAAAATGCTGCAACGGAAAATGTCCGTGCAAGTCACGTAGCTCGCCGTAGAGTTCCTTCGGCTTTGTATAACACCACAACGATTCCGATCCGTCCGGATTGTGTACCGGCGCTGGCATGCAGACATAGTCGGCGCCGCATCCTTTGCTGAGCATGGGGAACCAGACAGCGGACGTTAACTGAGGCGAGTGTCGGTGAAGTATGTCCCAAATCTGGGGTGATTCTATCTTGTCGTTGCCTGCCGTCCACATCTCCACCTCGTGCCGGTCTCGCCAGTAAAAACCGTTGGCGATTACACCGTGTTGGTGCGGTAAGACACCGGTGAGCATATTGGCCTGCACTGGCCAGGTGACTGCCGGGAAACTCGGCACAAGAGTCGTTCGATCTCCGCGTTCGGTAAGGCGCTGTAACGCCGGCATTCGCTCCAAGTCACTTTCTCGAAGCCCCGGAACTGACAAAAGAATCACTCGATCTTCCACAGATTTTAAACTCCTTGATCCAAGAGGTGCCTTTGGAGGTAACTTATCGCTTGTCGTGCGGCCATCGGTGCCATATGACTATGCCGACTAAGCTCTACATAAATGCCATGCCGGTAATCGATGTCGCGCAGCGCCTGAAATACGGGAGCGAATTCAATTTCGCCTTCACCAAACTGTAAGTGCTCATGAATCCCTACTCGCATGTCTTCCATGTGGATGTTGACGATTCGCGGTCCCCATTTTCGGATGACGTCGGCGAGGGGGAATTCCTGTTGGCAATGTAAGTGTCCCACGTCCAAAGTGAGTCGTAGGTTCGGAGCGTCGCACGCATGTAAAAAATTTTCAAAGCTGGCCATTGTATCGATGGCCATGCCCGGCTCAGGTTCGAAACCGATGAGGACCTCTCGCTCACCCGCGTAGTCGAGCACCTGGCGTAGCTCGGAAGCGAGGCGATTGTGCAGCACTTCGGCAACTACGGCATCACGCGCTACGCCCGACCACAACGAGACACAGTCACTGGCAAGCGTCTTTGCCATGTCCACGGCGGCAAGCAAAAACGCGGTACGTCGCTGCCGGTCTTCCGGCCGAGCCGATACTAAGGTGGGCTCATGCTTTTGGCGGGGATCCAATAAGAAACGCGCACCCGTCTCTATGACCGAGCGCATGTTATACTTTTGCAGTAACTCTTGTATGGCGACGAGTTGTTGAGGAGTGCGTGCATCCGCGGGATTCAAGCAGCCGTGGTCGACCGTAATGGCGACCCCGCGATAGCCAAGTTCCGCCAGTACTTCGATCGCTTGGAGCGGATCGTGATGGGCCCAGCCGTTGGTGTTGTATCCCAGGATCATGAACGAAACACGGTCTTCAGGTGGAGTAAACGATTCTTGCAAGAGCCAGACTTGGCAACAGTAACAAGGCGATGGTAGCAGCTGGGATCGGTCCACGAGCGACCAGCACGACCGATGCATCCAAGAGAATTAAGGACAAGATGCTCAACTTGATCGCAGATTGAACCCGTTTCGCGTCGGGCCGCGCGATTGCCGATACGCATCGGCGCACGATGGGCAGGCCCAATAATCCCAAGAGCCACCACAGGGTTATCGACTGCGACTGCGACTGCCAGAAAAGGGGGGAGTGCCGACTCAGCCGGGGATAGCAGCCCAGCAGCGCGAATCCTACCAACATCGTTATCAGTCCGCCCGTCAATTGAGGTCGGGCGCTCGTCTTGGCTTCCGTTCTGGCAAACCACGTGACGCCAATGATGTAGATTCCGATACCCGCGGCTACGGCAAGTTCGGCAGCGCGGTACGTGAATGGAAAGACGGTACCAACTTGGAGATTGTCATCACTGGCGGCAGAACTAACGATACTCATTCCTAGAAGTACATTGAGCATACGGCAAAGTCCCATCCCGAGCGGGCCGGCCCATGTCTGTTTCAAAAGGAGGTCGTAGGCAACAACGCTGATCGTCAAGAGTGTAGCGACGATGCCCGCCCGCCACGGCAATAGTGAATTTTCTCGATCGGCAAACCCAGCCCACCAGCCGCAAAACAGTCCCAACGTTAGCAAGAGGACTCCAAATTGTTGTGCACGATCGACTCGAATTCGTCCGGAGGGGATCGGCCGATGTGGCCGTTCGTGTCGATCTTGTACCACATCCGCGACATCGTTGAGTACCATGCCGGCGGTGTACAGGCAGGCAGAACTGAATGAGAGGGCAAGAAACGGTGTCCACGCCAGCGGCGTACCATGCGTGAAGAAATATCCCATCCATATATCAGCGACCGCCGTGAAAACGTTGGGAATTCGGCATAGTTGCAGCCATGCGAGCCATGAGGAGGCCGATCGTGTGGGCACAATGCTAGATGTCATATTGGCGACTCGTTTGCTCCTTCGGCTCCTAACGAACCATTCGCTCTAGTGCGCTCAGTAGGTAGTCACGTGCCTCACTTGCCGCTTGGTCGGGATTTTCAATATAGGGGTAGAGTTCGACGGTAATCCATCCGTCGTAACCAGTACGTTGAATCGCGGCCAGTGTGGCGTCGAAATCGATCGCGCCGTGTCCGGGGATCAAATGTCGATGGACCCGCGTGGCGGCAATGTCCTCAAAGTGGTAGTGCTTCGTATGCGGTGCCATCGTTTCGATCCAGTCTTGCGGATCTTCACCGACGCAATAGGCATGTCCGATATCAAAGTTAAGGCCAATCCAGGGTGAATCGATACGAGAGACGAAGTCGAGGTACTGGTCAAAGCGTTCGATGAGGAGTTCCGGTTCGGGTTCGATAAGCAAAGGGACTTCGACTTCGGCGGCGACCTCCAGGCACGGCATGATTTCCTCGTAAAAGATACGAGCCGCACTTTCCCACGTTTGGCCCGGCATCAATTGTCCACCCGGTTCGGTGGTTACGTGGGGCGCGCCAATTTCGCGTGCCAAGCGGAGCGAACGTTTGGTATGTTCTCGTCGGATAGCTCGATAGTGCGGATCAGGGTCGGTCCAGCCCGGATGCCAGTACGGTTGCCGTGGATCGGCCACGGCGTTCATCATAAACGCGTTGACGTTCGAGATCGTTAGTGCATTCTCCGCGATGCAATGTCGGAGATGGTCCTTCTGTACTTCCAGCAGACCGGCCGGCCACGCATGTGGCACGTCGGCCAAGATTTCTATTCCCCGATACCCCAATCCGGCGATTCGTCGCGTCGCTTCGTCGATGGTAAAGTTCAAGTAAGCGTTACTGCTGAAGGCAAGTTTCATGGCATTCGCCTTGATTGCAAAATGGTCGGAAAATCAACTGCTGGCGCTACGGTAACTGGTCAGGGCACGTTGGAAAACCCATCGCGCCGCACCGAGACTGCCGGCCGTCGCCAATAAGGCAAATCCCAGTAAAAATTGTTGATCCAGGCCCGGACCCAACGCCACGTCCCGCCCTGCGCCACCTATCAAGGGTTGCGAGATCACTCGCGCTGGAACGTTGACTACCACCATGACTGGGATAATGAAAGTAAAGAAGAGTCGTAAGGGTGTTCCAACTTGTCCCTCGTAGATCTCCATGGGATATCGCGAAAAATTCGTAATGTAAAACCAGAAGTCGTAAAGTGATTGATTCCGCCCTAGCCAGATACTCGTGGCGGCCAGAGAAATCATGAGGCTGTACAGGATCGCGACTCCGCAAGCGACATACAGCGGATACGCCATGAGCATCCACGGATGCAGAGGAAGTGGCGCCGTTTCACGCGTCGTCATTTTCCACACGCTGTACGCGAGTAGTGCGATTGCCACGAAGAAATTTGAGAGGCTCGACCAATTGACGCGTTGTAGCGAAATAAGAAACTGAGCATCAATGGGTTTGAGCAAAGCAAAATCGAGGTTGCCCGTACGGATCATTTCGCTGAACTCTTCGGCGTTTGGCATAAAGAACGCTTGGACAACGCTATTGATGAGCATCGTGGTAGCCAGGAATGCGAAGAATTCATACTTGCCCCAGCCTGGTGCCAATTCGCGTGTGAATTTGAATACCAGGAGATAGAATCCCAGATTCATCATCATCCAGGCCAACGACGTAATGCTTTCGATCAGGAAATTGGATCGGAATGACATGTCGCGCACGAGGCTGTTGCGGAGCATGGTCCACAAGACGGCCAGATAGGCAGGCCTCGCCGATTGAGGACGCAAAGTCTGTCGTGAATTCATCGACTAGCCCCCAAATCCGCTATAGCGGATCACACCGCGGTGGAACAACCAGCGGGAAAGTCCCACTAAAGCGACGATCCAAATCAGCTCACACGCAATTCCCCACGCTAAGGCCGCTCCAGTTATTTTTCCCAAGAAGACCGCGGCGGGAAAATAGGCCAAGTACTGTAGCGGTATGAATTGTACCAGCCATTGCCATTCCGGCCCCAGCATGTCCAACGGAAACATATGCCCGGACAGGAAAAAGTTGAGGAGTGTATAAACGAAAATCAGTGAGCTGATTTCCAGCCACCAAAAGCCAATGAGCCCCAGCGACACTTCCATAAAATATCCCAAAAGAAACCCTAGCAGGAGGGTCAATGTGAATAGCAGGAGTGTTGCTGCGCTTGGCAAGGGCGGAAAGTAGCCACGACACAGGAAAAACACGAGGGCGAAGGGGCCGGCGGCGACGGAATAGTACGCCGTTTTGTGTGCCACGCGACTCAGGAAGGTGAACCACAAAAGATCCACTGGCTGAATGAGGAATTTCTTGATTTCGCCCGTCCGAATCAGTCGCGCAATGCCGCTCGAAAGTCCAGGCATGCTCGAAAATGCCCGCCCCAGCATCGTCAACAAGTAATAGGCTACCATCTCCTCATAGGTATAGCCGGCAACCGTTTTTGCGATTCCCGTGACCGGTGTGGACACGGCGGTAAATACAGCGTGCCACAGGAATATTTGCGTGACGATTGGCAGGAATCGCATGAGCGTTCCCAAGGCGAAGTCGCCGCGGTAGGTCAAACGCTCTTCCAACGCGATGCGGAAAATAGTCCATGAGGCGCTCCAGCTCGTGGGGACGATCGGCGCTGGGAGAGATGGCGCGGATAGTATTGGTGCTGGCATGAACTGTTTCCTGCAGGATGTGACCCGTGACGGGTGCCCTTAGTCCGTTGGGGATTTGTTGTCGTGGACTTGAGCAAACATATCCGCGATCACTTCGTCCAACGGAGCATCTTCGACGCCAACGTCCTCGACACCCCCTTGCGATAACAACGTACTCAGGGTCTGCGTGACCTTGTTGCGGGGAATACGCAATCGAGCTTTGGGGGGCTCACATGCGAGCACAACGCCGAATTCTACAAGTCTCTCGGGCATGCGTCCTTCTGCGAACGTCAAGGACACAACTTTGGTTTGACTGAACTTGTCAATGATTCCTGACAAGGAGCCGTCGTATTTGATCTGGCCTTGGGCGATGATCACCACACGCTGGCAGAGTGCGGCGACGTCCTTCATGTAGTGGCTTGTCAACAAGACGGTCACGTTGCGCTGTTGTTGGTATTGTTTGAGGAACTGTTGGATATTGTGTTGAGCGACCACATCCAGGCCAATGGTCGGCTCATCGAGGAAGAGGACGTCGGGTGAATGTAAGAGCGCGGCAATGAGTTCCATTTTCATCCGCTCGCCCAGTGAAAGTTCACGTACCGGTTGTGAGAGAAGATTTTCCACTTGCAGGAGCCTGGTGAGTTCGTCCCGTGTCCGTAAGAACTCGTCGGGTGGGATACGATAAATCTGTTGATGCAGGCGGAAAGATTCTTGGGCTGGCAGGTCCCACCAAAGTTGGTTTTTTTGCCCCATGACCAACGCGAATCGGCGGCGATAATCGTTCTCACGCAACCAAGGTACGTGCCCTAAAACACGAGCAGTCCCTGAAGTCGGATGCACGACTCCGGACAGTAGCTTCAGTGTCGTGGTTTTTCCTGCACCGTTGGGTCCCAGGAATGCGACAAACTCTCCCTGTTCGACCGTCAGGTCGATTCCGCGAACCGCCTCAACTTCTCGATAGTTTCGTCGCCACAGTCCGCGGATGGCCGCACGTAGTCCTTCTTGCTTTTGATAAGCGCGGAACGACTTGCGGAGGCCAGTAATCTCGATGGTCGACATGGGGCAGTAACGAAAGAGGTTGCGGTGTGCGGACGCCGGTTCTGCGACAACAATAGAGCAAGACCGCATGCGGACCTAGTGGCCGTCGCACAACGCTTGGGCGTGGTTGAGTCGGCCTGGTCGGGGTGATACGATCGGATTGCGTTCTAGCCTCGGCGTGCGACGCTGGCGGTGGCACGATGTGTGAATCTAAAGGACAGGTGCAACGGACAATGTCAGCCCACGTTTACCGCATTGGACTTGGCCATGACACTCACCGTTTGGCCGACGGTGGTTCATTGCGTTTGGGTGGCATGGATCTGCCGTTGGAGCGGCACTTGGTGGGGCATAGCGACGCGGACGTGCTGTTGCACGCGATCACCGATGCGGTCCTCGGAGGAGCCAATTTGGGGGACATCGGCGAACTTTTTCCCGATGATCGGTCGGAAAATCGCGGCCGCGATTCGGCCGATATGTTATGCCTGGCTATGCAACGGGTCCGCGAAGCGGGTTTTGAATTGGTCAACCTCGATTGCGTTGTGCTGGCTCAACGCCCCAAGATTCTCCCATTTCGTGATAAAATGCGTGTTCGCATCGCTGAGATCCTGCATGTCGATCCGGGCCAGATCGGGATAAAGGCCAAGACGGGGGAGCACGTAGGGCCGGTGGGCCGTGAAGAGGCCATTGTTGCTGAATGCGTGGCGTTGCTAGCATGCCGGGCGGGAGCGTAACTCCCGGCCACAACGAACCGTGATCAGAAAGGATGGAGTGTCGCCCTGGCGCATCCCTCTTCGCACGACTCAAAAATTACCGTATAACCCCCTCGTAGTGATTCAGAATCTCACGAAGGAAGACTGTCATGTCGACTACTCTATCGAAGTTGCCTGCAACACCCATGGCTCCATCTGCCCCCGCATCGACGATTCGTGTGTACAACACCCTCTCTCGAGAAAAAGAGCCGTTCCAAACGGTTTGTCCGGGGCAGGTTGGCATCTATCTCTGCGGTCCCACGGTGTACAAGGAAGCCCATATCGGGCATATGGTCGGGCCCGTGATCTTTGATGCCATTAAGCGTTATTTGACCTATTCTGGCTACCGTGTGACGTGGGTTGTCAACATTACGGATGTCGACGACAAATTGATTGTGCAAGCCGAGAAGCGCGGCATCCCGATGTCTGCAGTCGCCGAAGAAAATACCTTGGACTACCTGCGCAATTTGGCCGCTTTGGGCGTCGACCAAATTGATGAGTTTCCCAAGGCCACAGAACACATGCAGAATATCTTGGACTTCATTCAGCAACTCGTCGATCGTGGGTTCGCGTATGCCTCCGATGGCGACGTCTACTTCGAAGTGGGGCGTGATGCAGAATATGGGAAGCTGAGCAACCGTACTCAAGAGAACATGCAAGGGGAGGGGGGGGATACGGCCGATCGGAAGCGAGCGCCGGGCGATTTTGCTCTCTGGAAGAAAGCCAAGCCGGGTGAACCTTCCTGGGAGAGTCCGTGGGGACCGGGACGCCCTGGTTGGCATATCGAATGCTCGGCCATGAGTAAGGCGCTATTGGGAGAGACATTTGACATCCACGGCGGCGGTTTGGACTTGTTGTTTCCCCATCACGAAAATGAAATCGCTCAAAGCGAGTGCTGCCATGGAAAGCCGATGGTCCGCTATTGGATGCACAATGGCTTGATGAAAGCTGCGGCAGAAACGGGCAAAGTTGGTGGACGGCATGACCGAACCGGGGACCAGGCCACCGTTGACGACAAGATCAGTCGATCCAAAGGTGCCGGTGGCCTTGCCCAATTGATTGCCAGTCACGGCGGAGAACGACTCCGCTTCTTCCTCCTGCGTACTCAGTATCGAAGTACCATCGTCTTTAGCGAAGAGGGTTTGCAAGAAACAGGGACGGCGCTCGAAGCGTTCTATCGACTGTTCGAACGGTATGAGCGAATTACCGGCCAATCCTTTTTCGCACTTTCGGCGCCGGTGACGCGCGCGGCCGGCGATGCGACTTCACTGCCGGAAGGTGAAGAGTTCATGAAAACGATCAAAGAGATCCGATCGGATTTCCTACGTCAGATGGACGACGACTTCAATACAGGGGCGGCCATGGGCTGCTTGTTCGAACTTGTCCGAGTTGTGAATCAAATTATCGACAAGTATCAGTTGGAAGATCCTGCCGCGCGCAAGGCTGCCGGCATTACGTCGCTAAATCACGGAATCATGTGCCTCCGCGAGTTGACGATGATTTTTGGTTTGTTCCGCCAACCTCCCGCCCGAGCCGAAGCCAGTAACCAAGACGGCCGGATCGGTGCGCTGATGGAACTTATCCTGGAACTACGGGCAACGGCACGCCAAAACAAGGATTTTGCGATGGCGGATCGCATTCGTGATGGCCTCGCCGCAGCCAAGATCACACTCGAAGATTCGAAGGCTGGTACCCGGTGGCGCATCGATAGCCAATAGAAATTGAGCAGCGTTCTCAAGTTCCACGCGGAAACGATGCTACGCTCGGCGTGGCAGCAGGAGGCAAACCGATGACGCTCGACACAGCTGCGCCCGTGCGGGTGGTAGGTATCGACCCAGGCCTGAATATTACGGGTTACGGTGTGTTGGAAGTGGGACCGCGCGGGCCGAAAGTGATCGAAGCGGGCGTCATTCGTGGTTCGGGCGGAAAAACGATGGCCGAGCGACTGCGACGCATTCACGCCGGCGTGGAGGGACTCCTCACGACCTTTCGCCCCCGTGCCATGGCACTCGAAGAACTCTATTCGCACTACAAGAGGCCCCGCACGGCCATCCTGATGGGCCATGCCCGCGGAGTCATTTGTCTCGCTGCTGGCCAGCTGGATATTCCCGTAACCCACTATGCCGCGACGCACGTCAAGAAGATCCTGACGGGGAGCGGTCGGGCGTCAAAGATTCAGGTTCAAAACGCGATCCAGCGAGAGTTTTCCTTGGAGTGCGTTCCCGAACCGCCCGATGTGGCCGATGCACTCGCGCTGGCTCTCTGCTATTACTATCTAGGCTTGCGTACGTCACAAGCTGTCGCCACGACTGGCAGTATTCGGACATGATGGGGAGCGGCCGCGTTGATTACGAAAATTTCTGGAGTACTTCGCAGTGTGGAAGGGGATTCCCTGACGCTGACCGTCCCCCCGTTCGACTATGAGGTTCTAATCCCCGAATTCACGCGACGCAAGGTACAAACGCAGATCGGGCAAACGATCAGTTTGCACACCCTGCATTATCTCGATGGCAACCCGGCACAAGGTGGACGTCTGACCCCGCGGCTCGTCGGATTCTTGACCGAAGTGGAACGCGAGTTTTTTGAGCTATTTTGTTCGGTGGATGGTGTGGGGGTGAAAAAGACCCTCCGCGCCATGGTGCGGCCGGTGCGCGAAGTGGCCGCATTGATCGAAGAACAGGACACGAAAGGGTTGTCGGCGCTGCCAGGAGTGGGTCCCGCGACCGCTGAGCGAGTGATCGCCAAACTGCGGCGGAAGGTTCCCAAATTTGCCCTCATGGTCGATCGCGAATCGCAGTATGCTGCTGAAGTGGAGCCTGATGTGGTCAGTACGACATTTGAAGTCTTGCGTAAACTGGGACACCCGGAATCCGACGCTCGTAAACGCATCGACGAAGCACTTGCCAGTAAACAAAAGTTCAAGGATGTCGATTCGCTCTTGCATGTGATTTACCAGCAAGAGCGGGGAGGTTGAACCGGAGTTGGTGAAAGCCGCAAAGCCATCGAGTAAGTCGCTGATTGCCGATTCGCGGCCGACGGACCGAAACTTGCCCTTGCCGCAAGGAGAGCCCTGTTCCCAGTGCGGTTTTCCTTACGATCTGCACAGTCACTTTTGTCCCGCCTGCGGGCATCAGGGGACCCATCGCACTCCCCTTACGCCTCCTAAGTCCCCGCCTGCCGACTCCTCACCTCCCAGGTCCCCGCTCCCCCGCTCCCAGACGCCTACGCCTTCTCAAGCATCTACCGACTCCCCGTCAGCCACGAGCGTTGAGTCGCCTGCGCTGTCAGAACACGTATTCGAATGCCGGCAGTGCGGAAGTCAACTCGCTGTCTCGCAACAACAGCGCAGCTTCACTTGTCCATTTTGCGAATCGAATGTGGTGATTGAACATCCAGCGGGGCGGGAGGGACGCCTCAATCCCGATTTTTTGATCCCCTTCGCCGTCGATCCACATGCCGCTGCCGTAGCATTCCGGAATTGGATTCATCGCAACGATTGGTATCGGCCGGCCGATCTTGGTGCGGCTCAGATTGAAAACAAGTTGCGCGGTGTGTATCTTCCATTTTGGGTGTTTTCTGTTTTGGCCGAAAGTGACTGGAGTGCCAACATTGGTGAGTACTGGTATCGTACGGAACACTATACCGTCACGGACGCGAAAGGAAAAAGACATCACCGAACGCGCACGGTACGCGAAACGGAATGGTGGCCGCTCGCCGGCAAGCACCATCGGTACCATACCGGATATTTGGTTTCCGGCAGTCGAGGTCTGACGCAAGCCGAAGCCGAATCGATCAAGCCATTTCATCTAGCAGCTTGCCAACGTTATCAAGCTTACTTCTTAGCCGGTTGGGCGTGTGAAGAATATTCAGTCGATCGAGCATCCGCCGATCAAGCCAGTCGTCAGTATTTCCTGTCGCAAGAGGAGCAGCACGTTCGGGCGTTTCTGCCAGGAGACACGCACAGCGGACTCCAAATGCAATCGACTTTGCGCAACGTCGATACCGATCTGATTTTCCTGCCGGTCTATCTCTTGAAATACGACTATCGTGGCAAATCCTTTCGCTTTCTGATCAATGGGCAGACCGGCAAAGTCGTTGGTGATAAACCGTTGTCGACCTGGCGAATCACGATAGCCATTGTTGTAGGTATCTTAATTTGTCTAGCCATCGTGCTGATGTTACGTTATTTGACTGCCCAACCCGATCAGTGGAACTTTTGATCAGACCGCTATGCCGCCCACTTTGCACCCATCCAACGACGACGCCCACGTAGCGAAACGGATTCCACTCAAATGCCAAGTGTGTGGTGGGTTCGTGGATGAAGAAGATCTGTTTTGCTCAAATTGCGGCCGTTCGGTCCCCGATGCGGATCGGTCCGAAGAATCCAACTTGAAATCCGTCGATGCGCGCCATTGTTTTGGCTGTGACGGCTGCGGTGCTTCCATGAGCTATGATGCATCGGCCGGTGCTTTGCGTTGCCCGTTTTGCGGTTCAGAAAAACTCAAGATCAAACCGCCGGCGAAGACGCTTCAGCCCGATTGGGTCGTGCCGTTTATTGTGGAGAAGCGGCAAGCGGAAGAATTGTTGCGTTTATGGTTGGGGAAAGGCTTTTGGCGCCCGGCCCGGGTGGTCACCGAATCGGTCGTTACCAAAATTGCGCCGGTGTACGCACCCTATTGGGACTTTTCGGCCAGAACCTACACGCATTGGACAGCGGACGTGGCCAAAGAAGGATTCGTGGGCCGGGGTGACTGGCGGCCCGTAACGGGTAACCATCAGGGAACTTACCGCGGACTTTTGGTGGGAGCCAGTGGCGTGCTGACGCAACAAGAGACGGCGGAACTCTGCCCGTTTGACGTGTCGGCGTCTGTGCCGTTCGAACAGGTCAATCTTCATGGATTTATGGTGGAACAGTTTTCAGTCTCGCGCAAGTACGCCCGACCACTCGCCCGGCACGGGATTGAAGATCAAGAACGCAACGCATGTGCGGGAACCTACCTCCGCAAGAGGTTTCGGAATCTGAGGGTCAGCGTCCGAATCGCCGACATGTCGAGCCATCCGGTGCTGCTCCCGGTGTGGGTGATCGCTTATCGCTACCAGGGTCGGCCGTACCGATCGGTCATCAATGGTCAAACGGGACAGATTTGCGGCGAAGTCCCTTTTTCCAACATGAAACTTGTCTTGATCGTGGGACTGGCAATTCTAGCGGTGGGTTCGGTTCTCATGGCGTGGTTTTCACGGTAATGCGTCCTCGTCAACGATTGACTCAGCTGATGGGGGTGCGAAGTGAATATTCCTGATCCTAGAACCAGCCCTTTCCCCCAAGAATTCGTAACGCGGTTGGAGTCCATTCTGCCCGTCGAATCGTGGCACGCATGTTGGACCGCGTTTCGCGGGTGCGGGCAATTCGGCGCACGCGTGAATACTTTGTTAGCCAACGTTGACGACGTGTGGGAACGACTGGCGTGTCTGGACGTGCCTGCGACCGCTGTCGAGTGGTTGCCTGAAGCGTTTGTGGTGTCGTCTCAGTATCGCGAACAAATCGTGGGCAGCGATCTGGTTACGATGGGACACGTTTATGTGCAAAATCTTTCAAGCATGTTGGCGGTACGCGTTCTGGGCGCAGAACCGGACGAACAAGTGCTCGATTTAGCCGCGGCTCCCGGCGGAAAAACGACGCAACTTGCGGCCATGATGCGAAATACAGGTTGGCTGTCGGCTGTCGAACCGATTCGCACTCGATTTTACAAACTCCAATCCATGTTACGGCAATACGGCGTAACGATTGGCCACACGTACCTGACCGATGGACGAACTGTAGGGAACAAGACCCCCGATCGCTTTGATCGTGTATTACTGGACGCGCCGTGCTCCGGTGAAGCACGGTTTCGTTGGGATGAACCGAAAACGTATCAATACTGGAGCCTACGGAAGATACGAGAACAGTCGCGCAAACAGAAAGGACTCTTGAGGTCTGCTCTGAAAGCGACGCGGCCTGGCGGTCGAATTCTCTACAGTACTTGTTCGTTTGCACCGGAAGAAAATGAGTGTGTGGTGCATCACCTGTTGGCACGCAACAGCGCGCAAGTTCGTGTCGTCCCCGTGGATTTGCCGATCAACAATTGGCAACCGGGTATCACGCGATGGCTGGACAAGGAGCTTCATCCCGACGTCGTGCATGCACGACGTATTTTACCAACGGACAGTATGGATGCATTTTTCCTCTGTCTGCTTGAGAAGCTCTAACCGTAGGACGGGTCTCCAGGCCCGTCGTTCTCCAGGCCCGTCTTCACAAACTTACAAGCATGGCAATCGCATCAGTTCTCCACCGACTCCCCCGACCAACAACGCTCCGCTTGCATCGGCGGCAAGGGAGTAAGCGGGCCCTGTCAAGGCGTCGCGCACGTGAGTGACCTTGACGGTATCGGGATGGACCATCCGAACTTTGCCGTCTCGGCAAGCCACAGCCAAGGACTTACCCTGATCGATCCAGCACACCGCGAGTGGCACGCTATCTACGCGAGCAAAACGCAACATGCGCCCGACCGTCGGTTGCCAGAGCCGAACCGTGCTGTCCTCACCAATGGAGGCAATCACGGGAGTGGCATCTTGGTGCGCTGGTCGTACCGCCAAGCCAACTACTTGCCGAGTATGATTGGTGAACGTCTTTCTTGGACCGGCTGTGGCGGACGGGACGAGGGAACAATCCCACAAGCGTACGGTCTCGTCCACGCCTGCGGTGACGATTCCCTGTTCCCCGGGCAAGAACGCGGCTGCCAGGACGGATCGTGAGTGTCCCTGGATCACATCGACGCATTCGGCGGCCGCTCGTGTGAACGTCTTGACGACATTGTCGGCGCTCGCCAATGCGAATAGTTTTGAGTCGTCTCGCCAAGCCACGGCCATTACGAGATCTGCCTGGGGCTCCAACCGTTTCCACAACTCACCCGACGGCCAGTGAAAGAGTTCCGCCGCGCCTGAGATTGCGGGATCGCCCCCCGCGACCAGTAGAAGGGTACCATCGGGTGACAAAGCCATATCGTGGATATTTTCCAAGTGGGTCGGCAGCATTCTTATCTGGTTGAGGTCAGGCCATGTGCGAACTACCAGACCAGCCTGTGATCCGGCGATCGCCCATCCGTTCTTCTCATCGATGGCAATCGCCGTGATGGGAGGCAGTGTGGAAGCCGAGTCGGCTCTGCGGGGATCGCCATTTGCATCGAGTGCGGTGTGCCAACCTGTCGCCACAAGGAACGCCAGTACTGCGCCGGGCATCGACGGCAAGACGTTCATGCAAGGAGTTCCTTTACGAGCTGGCCCCCTTGATTCACTGGCACGGGGCGACCATCCGACGTGTGCAGTTCGAACGCGGGATCGATGCCCAGAAGGTAATAGATGGTGTAAGCCAAATCGCTTGGGGTGACGGGACGATCTGCGGGACTTTCGCCGATGGCGTCGCTGGCACCAACCACGATTCCTGGATGGACTCCGCCCCCCGCCATCACGAGGCTGAAGACTCGCGGCCAATGGTCGCGACCGTCGCGCGTATTGAGCTTTGGCGTGCGGCCGAATTCTCCCATCGCGATAACCAGCGTATGGTCCAACATGCCACGATCAGCGAGGTCTTCGACCAGCGACGCGAAACCATGATCGAAGGTCGGAGCCAAGCCAACACCGACTTTCGCGCCCGAGTAGCCATCCTTCAGACGCAAGACCAAGCTGTCGTGCGTGTCCCAGCCCGTAAAATTCACTGTCACAAACGCGACGCCACTTTCAATTAGCCGACGCGCCATCAAACAGCTTTGGCCAAAGAACCCCAGCCCGTATTTGGCGCGTACATCTTGAGGCTCCGCAGACAAATCAAATGCCCGCTTGGTTTGCGGCGATGTGACCATGCGGTAGGCCTGTTCGAATCGCGAATCCGGCCCGCGGTCGACCGTGAGACTGCCGAAGTCGGCTGCTCGCTGGAATCGTTCCAGCTGCGCCACCATGTCTCGTCGCCGTTGCATACGATGCGAGTTCACACCGGGATAGAAATCGAGGTCGCGAACTCGAAAGTCAATCTTCGACGGATCGCCTCCGATCGCAAATGGACCGAACTCGGAGCCGAGGAAACCATGGCCGGCCGGTGCGTCGACGTCTGGAATGGCGACGTACGCAGGCAAATCACTGGCGTTGTCGCGCATTTTGGCGACCACCGATCCATAGCTTGGGTAATGAAGTACGGGAGTCGGCTGGTGCCCCGATAACAAATATTCGTTGGCCAACCCGTGCTCGCCGAACGGGGAGGTCATCGATCGAATAATGGCAATCTTGTCGGTGATTTTGGCCGTGTTCGGCAGTACCTCCGAAACAAATGTGCCAGTCACACGGGTCGGAATGGGTCGGAAAGGTCCGCGCACCTCGGACGGCGCGTCGGGCTTAACATCCAATGTTTCCAAATGGCTGGGGCCGCCATCGAGCCACAACAAGATGCACGCTTTTGCCCGCGGGGCACCCGCCAATGCCGGGCGAGGTTGCCTTCCGCTGAATAGCGATATGCCTAACGCGCCCAGGCCGCCCACGCGGAGCACATCGCGGCGACCGATTCCATCGCATCTTTGGAACATGGTTATGTCCTCCCAGGTAAATCCATCGATTACCGATCTATGTATTGCGTTGAAGGGTACCTGTACCTAGTGATTGAGCAGGAATTCGCTACAGTTCAACACGCCCCATTGAATGTCTTCCAGTATCTGTACGCGATGGTCTAGCTCCGCAGCGAAAATCTGTTCTAGCCAATAGTCCCTTTCTGTGTCGGTCGGGGGTCGCGATAAAGCACGCAAATAAATGTCCGCCACAATATCCGCTGTTTCGGCATTGGTAGCCAATAGGCGATGGAGGTAGCCGTCGGGCGATACGACCTTGCGATTGACAAGGTCGCCATTGAGTTGGTGCAGTTTGGTAGGTAGCGATCCGGACACCAATACGTTTTCGCACGACTCGTTACGCGAACAGCGACCGAGCGTGTCGAGCGCCTCGGACGGGGTCAAGATATCGACCAATTCCACAGCTCGCGTCCCTTTCGGCTCGTCGCCATACGTGTCGGAGACACCCGTGGCGTCATAAAGGGCGTCAGCCAGAACCGCGGGTTCCAGCGGTCGTTGGAGTGCGTGTGAATAAAACCGATCGTCGTCCCTGTTAACGTTATCGGTTGCACCACTTCGCGCGTAGGTCACGCTGTTGACGATGCGCCGCAGCGTGTGCCGCAAATCGTAGCCATGTTCTATGAAGTCGAAAGCGAGATGGTCTAGCAGTTCCGGATGCGTGGCTGGATTGGTGGCACGCATGTCATCCGGTGGTTCGACTAATCCTCGTCCGAATGCGCCGCGCCACAGTCGATTCACGAACGATCGGGCGAAGTAGGGATTTTCAGGTGACGCCAGCCAATCGGCTAGAGTTTCGCGTCCATCTTCATCGACCGGCAGGTACCTTAGGCCTGGGATGCGTGGGATAGCTCGTTCGCCGGTGCGGACATTGGTCACGGCGCCCTGCCGGGTCAATTTCACAACCTCTCCCCGTTCTAACCGAGCGAACACGGCCGCCAAACCGTGATAATCATCCTGTGTCCATCGATCGAGTGGATGATTATGGCAATTGGCGCATTGCATCCGAACCCCCATGAAGGCGCGACTGACCAACTCCGCCTGCGCGCGCGCGTCGGGAGATGAACGCGAAAAGTTGGCTGGACCCACCTGGTGCGTATCGCCGACGGCGGTCAATAGTTCGCGGGCGATCTGATTCATGGGAACTCGATTGCGGATCTGCTGTAGCATCCACGTGTGGTAGGCTTGTGCAGCATGCCTGTCATTGGGCGTCGGCACGACACGTAAGAGGTTCAATACGTGATACGTCCAATATTTTGCAAATGTGTCACTTTCCAGCAGCCGATCAACCCGTTCCCGGCGACGCGTGGATGCATCGCCGTCACCGGCTAGGAAGGCCACCGTCTCTTCGCGCGTGGGAAGCCTGCCGATCAAGTCGAGTGTAACGCGTCGCAGATAGGTCGCGTCGTCAGCGACCGGCGAGACGGTTAACCGTAGGTCCGTGAGTGTGCGAAGAATGTGTTCGTCGATGAAATTGGCGATCGGTTCGCGGCTGTGGTCGACCGGCACATCGGACAACGGAAGTGCGATACGGATGGGGATAACGCGATCCAAGTAGCGAGCGATGATCGTATGTTGTCCGCGTCGCAGGATAGTTGCTGTACGCGTCGAGGCATCTAAGGTTACGGTGGCTGGGTCGGTTGCCACAAACACCGTCCAGGCGGATACATCTTCGCTCGTTCCATGATCAAAATGAGCTACGGCGCGGAGCGCCACCTGCTCACCGATCTGCTCGACTAAGTGATGGGAGGCATCACATTCGAAGTTTTTTAGCGTCCGAGCACGGACGCGTGGCGCTCCGGCGGCGATCCAAGAGAGTAGCCTCTCGGCGCCTTCGGGTTGGATCGCATGGCCCCCTTCATGATCGACTTCCAGTGTGGGCTTGCGCAGCAGCAAACTCTTTTCCGGATGGGCTAAATTGATTCGCCTTCCTTCGAATTGCTGGACGATGGCCGAGTAGTCCGCGTCGACATCGCCCCCCAACAACGATAGATGAAACCCGCCTCGTCCAGCCGCCGCTCCATGACACGAGCCAACATTGCAACCCGATCGAGTCAGGACCGGCATGATCTCCGTATCAAAATCGCTCGATGTGTTGACTACGGGCCCACAAATCAAGAGCCAGACTACCGCGGAAATCATGGCGAAGCTGAGCCTCCGTACTCTTGGGCCCATTTCTCTAGATATTCTTGTGCCCGGGTGGTCCCCTGTTTGCTCAATGTTCCGTTGCTCAAGATTTGGCTCGTCACACGTCCCAACTCTTTACCTGCCGTTTCGTCTCGCTTGATGAGGGTTTCGATGTTTGTTGCGTGACGATCGACATCCTCGGGACTTGCATCGCGATCGGCCAGTTGCATGAGTGGACCTTGGAGCCGCGGGTGACGAACGATTAACAAGTCATCGAGCGTCGCCACAGTCCCTCCCGTGACGCCCGCAATCGCTTCCAGTACCCGGGGCAAGTCCGCCTGAATACTCGGCTGAACAAGCGCAAAATTCGCTGTCACTCGGTCTTCTTTGCCCACGAGCACGGTGAGAGATACATTTCGATTGAGGCCATACACACCTGGTCCTTCGCCACCGTCCATAGAAATGCCAGTCGGCGCCTTTCTTTGCAACGCATGACCGGTGCGTTTCAAGTTGTTCTCCGCTTCGGTGACGTCGTCCGCTAACCAAGTGAGGCCGGTTTGCAACCCCTCGACTCCGATGCTGTACCGAGTCAACTGCCGTGCAAATCCCAGGGATTCACGATTTACCTCGTGGATAAAAACAAGCAAGATCGGTCCGCCGGCCGACGCTTTGACAAAATCCAATTCCTTACCAGCATCGGGTTCGAAGAATCCCTTTACCTTAAATGGGACGAGTTTATCGCCAACTTGCGGTCCAGAAAAAATTGCGTCATCGGCAAGCCCGACCGCACAGGCGCTCAATGCGATAGCGATTATCACCATCAACTGCTTCCACATGGTAATCATGCTCAACCCCTTGAAACTGGCTGGAATCTGCCAAATTGCCGCTTGGACGCGTGTGATAGGTCCAACACAACGAATATAACACTCCGCGTCGTAGAAAGCTTCCCCTCCTGATTCGAAGCGATGTTGGTCTCATGTGAGATAGCTTCAAATGTTCCAAGTTCTCGCGTTCGGTGCGGGTGGTCTCTAGAACTTGCGCGTCGCAGAAATCCGCTTGCGTTCGACGTCGATTTCTACGACTTTGACCCGGACAATGTCCCCAACTGCCGCGACTTCGTGCGGGTCTTTGACAAACTCGTTCGCCAATTGCGAGATGTGGATCAAAGCATCTTGATGCACACCAATATCTACAAACGCACCAAAATGGGTCACGTTGGTGATCACCCCTTCAAGAATCATGTTGGGTTTTAGATCCTGGATTGAATTGACCGTGGCGTCGAATTGCACGGCGCGAAATTCGCTGCGTGGGTCTCGGCCGGGTTTCGCCAATTCGGCGATAATGTCCACGATTGTGGGTCGCCCGAATTGTTCATCGATAAACGAATCGGGCTGTAGCTTTTGGCTCAGCGTTGCATTGCCGACCAGGGATCTTGGATCTGTGTGCAAGGATTTCGCCATGCGACTGACAACGCCGTAGGTCTCGGGGTGTACTGCGGAGTTATCGAGCGGTTCGCTGCCGCCACGAATGCGGAGAAACCCTGCGGCCTGCTCGAATGCCTTCTTGCCCAGTTTTGGCACTCGAGTCAATTCATGACGGTTCGTGAATTTTCCATTGCAGTTGCGAAATTCGACAATGTTTTCGGCCAACTTGGGTCCAATGCCGGCCACAGCAGACAGAAGCGGGACACTTGCCATATTCAAGTCGACACCCACGCTATTGACGCACGACTCGACGACGCGATCAAGACACTTGCGCAACTTCGTCGGATTCACATCGTGCTGGTACTGACCGACACCAATCGATTTTGGGTCTGTCTTGACAAGTTCCGCCAGTGGGTCCTGCAAACGTCGCGCGATGCTGATCGCGCCGCGAACTGTAACGTCCAAGTCTGGAAACTCTTGATGAGCCATTTCGCTGGCGGAATAGATCGAAGCACCCGATTCGCTGACCATGACCTTCGTTACTGGCAGTGCATGTTTCCGCAGTAATTGGTGTACGAAGCCATCGGTTTCGCGAGATGCAGTTCCGTTGCCAATGGCGATGAGTTCCACGTCGAATTTGTGGATCAATTCGAGCAACGTTTTTTCTGCACCGCTGGTGTCATGTTGCGGCGGAGTCGGGTAGATGGTTGTATTTGCCATGAACTTGCCAGTGCCATCGACGATGGCAACTTTGCAGCCAGTGCGAAACCCTGGATCAATACCCATCGTGACGCGTGGACCGGCTGGGGCAGCCATGAGCAACTCACGCAGGTTCTTGCCAAAGGTCTCGATCGCTTGTTCGTCGGCCCGTTCCTTCAATTGTTGCAACACCGACGATTCTGTGGCCGGCATGAGCAACCGCGTATAACTGTCGTCAGCGGCGCCGTTCAATTCCTGGGAGAATTCGAACTGCCGATTGTAGACCAGTTTCGGCTTCAATTGACTGAGTACCCAATCGTCATCAAGCTGCACCCCGATCCGAAGAATTCCCGCGGATTCGCCCCGCAGCATGGCCAACAAGCGGTGCGAAGGGATCTTGGACGCGGATTCACTATGATCCACATACAGTTCAAAATTTCCCGCTTCGGCCATCTTGCCGCGTTTGACTTTCGAAACCACCTGTCCCTGTTCTAAGGCGAGCTTTAGCAGCCACGTGCGAGTGCGAGGCTCTTCCGACCAATATTCGGCCACGATGTCCAACGCACCTTGGAGCGCCGATTCTCGGTCCGGGACGCCTAGGCTCGCGTTGACGTACGCGTCGAGGGTCTCGTGTTTCGGTCTGGCCAGCGGAGATTGCTTCAGCAACAGATCAGCTAGGGGCTGCAGGCCACGTTCGCGGGCGACGGTCGCCTTGGTGCGTCGCTTGGGCTTGAAGGGTAAATACAGCGTTTCCAGCGATTGCATGTCGGCGCATTGTTCAATTTGCAAACGACGTTCCGCGGTCAGCAACCCTTGTTCGTCAATTGACTTGAGTACCGTCGCCTTGCGTGCGGCCAGTGCTTGCTTCTTTTCGAGCAAATCTTCAATCGCTCGTAAAGCAATTTCGTCAAGGCCTTGGGTTGATTCTTTACGATACCTCGCGATAAATGGAATTGTGTTGCCGGCCTGCAAGAGTTCAATGACCGCACGCACCTGATGGTGTGTTACTTCGAGTTCATCGGCGATCGATTGCGTCGTGATTGCTAATTCGCGTTCCGTTGTCATAGGTCGTTGGTATAGTGTTGGGTCATAGACGAGTTAGGGCGATTCCTGCACAGATTGTTCGAACAGATGCCGCACAGCTCGGCCACTCATGGTCGTCTTTTCAACCAATTGCCGGGCAATGAGTTCAACCGCTCGCCGATATCCGTCGTCGTTCAAGAGGTATTCTGTCTTGTCGAGTAGCCGACGTTCCTGCCGCATCATCTGGCGTTCGTTGCTCGCGCGCGCTTGCATCAGCCGACGTATGGCGGTCAAATCTCGGGCGGCGCCGCGGTGGCAGTACGAGCCCGTGAATTGCGATTCCGCGACCATACCGGCGAACAGGATCAGAATTTCGTCCTCTACGGCATCTTTGGATGCCCGAACACGACCCTTCTGAAGTTCACAGACACCAAGTCGCGTTCCGCCGGAATGCAACTGTGCCGGCGAAATGCTCACCTTTTGCACGGGACGGCCTAACGAAACCGCCATCACCGCGTGTCCAGCTTCATGGAACGCGGTGGCAGTCAGTCGAATCGCAGCGGGCGTTTGGTGAGCAAGTGGATCTGCGTTGGCGTCTTCAGGCATACGAGACAGTATAAAGAATGTCGTGCCGATGTGGATGGGTTGGAGAGACGCGGGACCAGAGATTACGTTGAATTCCCCCGCAGGCCTCCTCGCCCAGCCAATCGATTGGCTTCTTAGCGCATCCCTCGACACTTCGGTCGATGGCGAGGTCGTGACAGACTTTGCCGCGGTCGCGTAGTGCGCGACCAGTCGCCGTCCACACAGCGCCCGGAAGGGGCTGATATTCCACACTTTCTACCCCAAGGTTCTTTGTCGCCTTTTCCAAGTCTTCGCGCCGCGGTCCGGTGGCGTAAGCCCAATGCCACCTACTTTGGCATTTTCTTGAAACAACCCTTATTTTGGCACGAGATTTGC
>JAQCHP010000035.1 GCA_027619595.1 Planctomycetota bacterium | reverse complement strand
AACGTGGTTGTAGGGTGAGAATTCCGCATAAGCGGCCCGGTGCGTCTCGTAGTTGTCGAGTGCACTCTGCATGGTCGGTTCGGCGACGGAGAGATGGACCATACGGTGTTGGAGGATATTGGGCCCGACCCATGGCTCGATCACTTTGGGGTCAATGGACGTTTGGGCGTCGAAGACCGTTGCGGCGCAGACCCGCGTCGATTCACGAAGTACGGGATCGGACGATTGGGGGTCGGCCAGGTCGTCATGCAGCAGTAACCAAAGGGAAGAGCAGCCCCCCGCGCTGCCTCCGGTGAGCGCGATACGGGACGTATCGATATTCCATTCTTTAGCGCGCGTCCGTAGATACTGGATAGCGCGTGCCGCGTCGAGTACCGGTGCTGGCAGGGGGTCCTGGGGTGCCAGGCGGTAGTTGAACGCGGCGTAGGAGATCCCCATCTCGTGCACTGGGAGCCATGCCCTTGGGTCTTGCTTCTTGTCGCCCCCGGTCCAGCCGCCTCCATGGATGTACACCAGGAGTGGACGGGGGCCGACCCCTTCTGCCTGCCAAAAATCGAGCACGTTCCGCGCATGGGGACCATAAGGTACGTCGCGATGCGTGGGTGTAGGTTCCTCGGGCATCTCGGCGATCAGCACCACGCTGCCCCCAGCTGCCCGCAAGAATACCACAAGCGACACGATCCATATCCAGGTCTGCTGCCGATCATGCATGGTAAGCCCTTTCGTATCAACCTAGCTCGCGAGCAGTCTTCACCAACGCTTCGACGGTCATTCCGAGTTCTCGCATCACGGTGTCTCCCGGTGCACTCAGGCCAAAGCGAGGGATACCTAGGATCCTTCCTGCTGGCCCGACGTATTTGTGCCAAAGATCGGGTACGCCGGCTTCGATAGCGATACGTTTGGTACAGGTCGGAGGGAGTACAAGGTCTCGATACTCGTTTGTCTGACGATCAAAGCGTTCGAGGCACGGCATCGAAACGACACGCACGGCAGGGCCGAGTTGCTCCGCCGCAGCCATGGCATGTTGGAGTTCACTCCCCGTGGCCAGCAGAATCAGTTGCAACGGTTTCGTTTCGGATCGCGCAATGTAGCCACCCTGAAGAGCCCCTTGCCGACGGACTTTGGCGGAAAGAGAATTCTGTGTGGCAACCTTTTGTCGGGACAAGAGCAATACGGTCGGTCCGTCAACGCGTTGGATGGCAGCCGCAAAGGCCCCGGCCACTTCTTCGGGGTCTCCTGGTCGCATTACATCCAAATTAGGGATCACGCGTAATCCGCTACACGTTTCGACCGGTTGGTGAGTTGGCCCGTCTTCCCCCACGCCGACCGAATCGTGCGTGAAAATGTAGATTACCGGCAAGTGTGCCAGGGCCGCCAAACGAATGGATGGACGGAGATAGTCGGCGAACACGGCAAAAGTGGCACCGCTGGGTCGGAAGAATCCGTCGTACGCGATCCCATTCAGCACCGCCCCCATCCCGTGCTCGCGGATCCCGTACCAAACATTACGCCCCAAGGGTTGTTCGCGCTGCAGGTCAAGTCCGTCGTTGATATAGTTTTTTGTCGATCCAAACAGGTCGGCGCTGCCGGTGATTAACAACGGAACCTGTGTGGCGACGTGTTGCATGACGATGCCGCCGGAATTCCGAGTTGCATCCGCGTAGTCAGGGGCAAACTCGGGAATCGTATCGGTGAGATCTGACGGGACATCACCCCGGTAACCTGCCTCGAGCAGTTCCGCCTGTTGGGGGTTTGCTGCGCGCCAGCTCTTGTAGATCTCGCTCCATGCGCGGTATCGCTCGTTGAGACGTGTTTGATGCTGTTGAAAATATTGACGTACTTGATCGCTGACGAAGAACGGGTCGGCGGGCAACCCCAGTCCTTTTCGCGCGGAGGCGGCAAACTTGGCTCCCCCTTCGCCGTGAGCTTTGGCAGTACCTGCCACTTCAGGAATGCCACGCCCGATTTCGGTTCGCGCAATGATCAACTTCGGTTTTCCGTTGTCACTTCCGCGGGCATCTTCGATCGCTTTGGCGATCGCCCGCATGTCGTGGCCATCGATCGTCACGACGTCAAACCCATACGATGCAAATCGTTGTGCGGTATTTTCGCTTTGGGTGACCTTCGCCATGGTGTCGAGCGTGACGTCATTCGAGTCATAGATCAGGATTAGATTGTCGAGACCAAGGTGACCGGCCAACGCCGCCGACTCGGCCGCGACCCCTTCTTGCAAGCAACCGTCTCCAGCCAATGCAAAGACATGATAATCCAGAATTTTGTGGGTGCTTGAGTTGAATCGCGCGGCGGCCATCTTACCTGCCAAAGCGTACCCGACTGCGTTACCCACCCCCTGCCCCAACGGTCCTGTCGTCGCTTCCACGCCGGGAGTCTCGCCAAACTCCGGATGCCCCGGCGTCTTGCTGTGCAACTGCCGAAAATTGCGCAGCTCGGTCAAGGGAAGGTCGTACCCCGCAAGATGCAGCCATGAATACAGGAACATACTTCCGTGTCCGGCCGAAAGAATGAACCGATCGCGGTTCATCCATTTCGGTTCCTGTGGGTGGTATTGCATCGCATGCCCGAACAAGACGGCGCCGACCTCGGCCGCCCCCAATGGCAGTCCCAGGTGTCCGGAACTGCAAGCATGAACGGCATCGATGGCTAAGCCACGGGCGATTTGGGCGGCTTCCTGGAGTGCGGTTTCGGATAGCGTCGTGGACAAAGTTCTGCCTCCTGCAATTGATCGTGATGGGTTTACCGACGGTGGACGACACGAGTCGATGTCGTCCTGAGTCACCATCCCAGCGACAATCGCGTCGGCTGCGAACTTCTATCGATCGAAATCGTCGGCTTAAGATCGCGCCATGGACATACCGAGCGTGATACCGGGCGCTGGGAGTGCGCTCGACCCCATAAGATACTCGTCAATGGCTCTCGCCGCACCCCGTCCCTCGTTGATGGCCCAGACGACGAGTGACTGACCGCGGCGGCAGTCGCCAGCGGCAAACACACCGGGTACACTGGTGGCGAAGCGACCATGTTGCGCTTTGTAGTTGCTACGCTCGTCGTATTCAATTTCCAGCAGGTCGGAGACCAGGTGTTCCGGTCCGAGAAAGCCCATCGCGAGTGTAGCGAGTTGGCACGGTATTTCCCGTTCCGAGCCCGGTACACGCGAAAACGGCGCACCACCGGGGGTTGGCTTGGTCCAGTCGAGATCGACGCACCGCAGCGATTGCAGGTTGCCTTGGCCGTCTCCGAGGAATTCAATTGTTTCCACGGCAAACTGACGCGGGTCGTGACCGAAGCGTTGCTGAGCTTCCGCGTGCCCGTAGTCAACTCGTAAGATGCGCGGCCATTGGGGCCAAGGATTGTTAGGGGCTCGTTGTGCCGGCGGCTCGGGCACAATTTCGAAGTTTGTTAGGCTACGGCAGCCATGCCGCAAGGAAGTGCCAATACAGTCGGTGCCTGTGTCGCCTCCACCAATAACAACGACATCCTTGCCTTGGGCACTGAAGTAGTTTCCATCGGCGTGATTGGAGTCGAGGAAGCTCCGCGTGTTCGCCGACAAAAATTCCATGGCGAAAAGGACGCCCTTCAATTCACGGCCGGGGATCTTGAGGTCGCGTGGATGCGTGGCACCCGTGGCAAGTAGTACGACATCGTTCTCCTGACGCAAAGTATTGGGATCGATGCGTCGCGCCTGCGGGGGTAGTCCCATCTGGGCGGCGACCGATTTGGAATCACCGCTTGAATTGGCACCCACATGAGCGTTTGTGACAAACTTCACCCCTTCGGCCGTCAAAAGGTCGACGCGACGTTGGACTAATGTTTTGTCGAGCTTCATGTTGGGGATGCCATACATGAGCAAGCCGCCGATCCGATCGGCTCGTTCGTAGACCGTGACCGTGTGCCCGGCTTGATTGAGCTGTGCGGCAGCAGCCAGTCCGGCGGGTCCCGATCCGACAATCGCGACGCGCTTTCCTGTGCGAGTCTTGGGAGGATTGGGCTGGATCCAGCCTTCGGCCCAGCCTCGGTCGATGATCGCATTTTCGATGTTCTTGATCGTGACGGGCGGATTAGTAATGCCCAGGACGCAAGCACCTTCGCACGGCGCTGGACACGCGCGACCCGTAAATTCAGGAAAATTGTTGGTTTTGTGTAATCGATCGAGCGCATCCTTCCACCGACCCTGATAGACCAGGTCATTCCATTCCGGAATGAGATTGTCGATTGGACATCCCGTCGTTGACTGACAGAACGGTACACCGCAATCCATGCAACGAGCACCTTGCTGGGTCAAATGCTCCACACTGGGATCGGTGTAGATTTCTAAAAAATCTTGCAGGCGTTCGGCGGCGGGCCGGTAGGGCACGGGTTGACGCGCGAACTCCTTAAACCCGGTTGGCTTGCCCATATTCGTTTATTCTCCACTCGAAACTTACAAAAAAAATATATTGGGGAACGGAAAGTGTGCGGATGGCGTTAGGGATCCTCGGACGCGCCGGCCACGACGGTATCGGCTGGAAGTTCACCCCGTTCCACCAAGACGCGTTTGAAGTCACGTGGCATGACCTTGACGAACTTTTCCAAAGATCGTTCCCAGGTATCAAGGATTCGATTTCCAATCGCCGAGTCGGTGAATCGCACATGGGATTCGATGAGCTGCCGCAATTCGTTTTGATGGGCTTCCCATTCGACCCGCTCCAGTTCCACCAGTCCCAGGTTGCACCGGAGGTTCAGGCTGCCAAATTCGTCCCACACATAGGCAATGCCACCCGACATGCCAGCCGCGAAGTTTCGTCCGGTAGGACCGAGGATTACCACACGACCGCCCGTCATGTACTCGCAGCCATGATCGCCCACTCCTTCGACGACGGCGTACGCGCCACTATTGCGAACGGCGAACCGCTCGGCGGCCCGGCCGCGAATGTACGCATGCCCCGAAGTCGATCCGTACAAGCAAACGTTGCCGACGATGATGTTGTCTTCGGCCGCGAACGTACTTTCGTGGGGAGGGTAGACCATCAGGCGACCACCGGAAAGCCCTTTCCCGACATAGTCATTGGCATCCCCTTCGAGCTCCAGAGTAATGCCATGTGCCAAGAAGGCGCCAAAGCTCTGTCCGGCAGACCCGCGGAATTTGAAGTGAATCGTATCGTCGGGCAGGCCATGTTCGCCGCGCGCCTTCACCAAGCGATGACTCAGGATTGTGCCCACGGTCCGATTCGTGTTCACGATCGGAAGCTCTTCGTGGACCGCCTTCCCTTCGGTTAGGGCCGGTTTGGCAAGTGGCACCAACTGTGTCATGTCGAGGGATCGCTCTAAGCCATGATCTTGAAGTATTTGGCAGTACACGCCGGCAGACGGATACGGTTTTTCTGCCGGACGGAGCACGTCGGACAGATCGAGCCCATCGGCCTTCCAATGGCGGATCACGTCATTCATTTCGATGCAGTCCGATCGTCCCACCATTTCATGGATCGTGCGAAATCCAAGTTGGGCCATGTGTTCGCGTGTTTCTTCTGCCACCATGAACAAATAGTTGACCACGTGTTCCGGTAGTCCCGTAAATTTTTCACGGAGTTCCGGGTCTTGCGTAGCAATACCTACCGGGCAGGTATTGAGATGACATTTGCGCATCATGATACAGCCCAGAGATACTAGCGGCCCTGTGCTGAAGCCGATTTCTTCAGCGCCTAACATGATGGCAATGGAAACGTCCCTACCAGTCTTGATCTGGCCGTCGGTCTGCAGGACAACGCGCGAGCGTAGGTCGTTCATGACCAACGTCTGATGCGTCTCCGCGAGGCCCAATTCCCAGGGGAGTCCAGCATGCTTGATACTCGTTAAGGGTGATGCACCTGTCCCGCCTGTATCACCTGAAATCAAGATGTGATCGGCATGCCCTTTGGCTACACCGGCAGCAACCGTTCCGACTCCCACTTCGGAGACGAGCTTAACGCTGACGCGAGCGGATGGATTCGCGTTTTTGAGATCATGGATCAGTTGTTTGAGGTCTTCGATGGAATAGATGTCGTGGTGGGGTGGCGGGCTGATGAGTCCGACGCCAGGAGTGGCGTAGCGAATGCGCGCGATAAAGGCGTCTACTTTGCGGCCAGGCAGTTCTCCCCCTTCGCCCGGTTTTGCCCCTTGCGAGATCTTGATCTGAAGTTCGTCGGCGTTGGCAAGATACCAGATCGTAACGCCAAACCGGCCAGAGGCGACTTGCTTGATGGCGGAGCGTTTCGAGTCGCCGTTGGGCATCGGTACGAATCGAGCCGAGTCTTCCCCGCCTTCCCCTGTGTTGCTTTTACCGCCGATCCGATTCATTGCAATTGCCAGTGTTTCGTGCGCGTCGGCCGAGATCGATCCAAAGCTCATAGCGCCCGTGCAGAATCGCTTGACGATCTCTTTGGCCGGCTCAACCTCTTCCAGCGGAATGGGTCCGCCGTTCACGCCCGCTTTAAATCGCATTAAGCCCCGCAACGTGCAGCGAGTTCGAGCGTCCGAGTCGGCATGTTGAGAGAAGCGTTTGTAAGCATCTCTGCCGTTGGTACGTGCTGCCAATTGCAAATCGGAAATCGCCTGCGGATCCCACATATGACGCTCTCCCTCGGCGCGCCAGTGGAATTCGCCCGGGTTGGGCAACGAATTTATTTGCAATTCGGGTCGCGAAGGGAAACCAAGTTCATGCCGACGGAGCAGTTCCTCGGCCAGGACGCGGAAATTCACTCCTTGGATACGGCTTGCCGTGCCGACAAAGCACCGGTCAATCACTTCTTTCTGTAGGCCTAGCGCCTCGAAGATTTGAGCTCCCTTATAAGACTGTAAGGTCGATATGCCCATCTTGGCCATCACCTTGAGGACTCCCTTGGCAACCGCCTTTCGATAGCGATAGACAACCTTTTCGTCGTCTTCGCTGGATGGCAATAGTCCTTCGCGTCGCGACTGCGATAAGGCTTCAAAGGCGACGTACGGGTTGATCGCATCCGCCCCATATCCGACCAGCAAGCAGTGATGATGGACTTCACGTGCTTCACCAGTTTCCAGCACGATCCCCAGAAGCGTTCGTTTGGCACGTCGCACCAAATGATGGTGCACTGCCCCACAGGCTAAGAGCGAACTCAGTGGAACGCGTTCGGCTGAAATCGCGCGATCGGACAAAATGAGGATTTGATAGCCGGCATCAACCGCTTGTTCAGCCTCGCGGCAAATGCGATCGAGCGCAGGGGCCAATCCCGGTGCCCCTTCTGCCCGTGGCCACGTGATGTCAATTGTCTTGCTGCGCCAGCCACGATGGTCCAGTTGTTTGAGTCGTGCCATGTCGAGGTTTGATAAAATCGGATGACGTATCAAAAGACGATGGCATTGTTCTTCGGTGGCTTCGAGTAGATTCCCTTCGGCGCCAACGTAACACTCCAGCGACATGACCACTTCTTCGCGAATCGAATCGATTGCCGGATTCGTGACTTGGGCAAAAAGTTGCTTAAAGTAGTCGTAGAGCATACGGGGTTGATCGGAGAGGCAGGCAATCGACGAATCGTTGCCCATCGAGCCAACGGGATCGCGTTGTTGTTCGACCATGGGGATCAGCATGAACTGCATTGTTTCGACGGTATACCCAAACGCTTGCAGTCGCGGCAAGAGGGTTGTTTCGTCCATCTCCGGTCCGCAGTCAGCAACGGGAAGGTCCTCCATCACAATCCGCTGGTTTCGCAGCCATTGGCCATAGGGGCGCGCCTGCGAAAATGTATGCTTCAGTTCTTCATCGGGGATCAATCGCCCCTGTTCAAAGTCGATTAAGAACATTCGCCCTGGTTGCAATCGCCCTTTTTCGATCACGATTTTCGGGTCGACCGGCAAGACGCCCACCTCACTCGCCATAATGACACGGTCGTCCGACGTCACGTAATATCGAGAAGGACGCAACCCATTGCGGTCTAAGACGGCTCCAATGAAATGCCCATCCGTAAACGCAATTGAAGCGGGTCCGTCCCATGGTTCCATCAGACAACTGAAGTACTCGTAGAACGCGCGTTTGTCTTCTGGCATCGTATCGTGATTTTGCCAGGCCTCGGGTATCATCATCATGACCGCTTCCTGTAGTGTGCGGCCATTCATGAGCAGAAACTCCAAGACGTTGTCGAAGGTCCCTGAATCGGAACAATCGGGTTCGACGATGGGAAACAGACGCGAAAGTTGTTCACCAAACAGACCGCTTTTCATCATCCCTTCACGCGCTGCGATCCAGTTCATGTTGCCGCGCAACGTGTTGATTTCACCGTTGTGGCTCATGAATCGGTTCGGTTGGGCACGATCCCAGCTAGGGAACGTATTCGTGGAGAATCGTGAATGGACCATGGCGAGATGCGACGTGTAGTCCGTGTCAGTCAAGTCCGCATAGTACTTGAGGACCTGCCCACTGGTGAGCATCCCCTTATAGATCATGACCTTGGTGGAAAGGCTGCAGATATAAAACATCTTGGCCTGTGCCAGGCGGATGTGGTTGCGCAGAGCGTGGCTGGCACGCTTGCGAATCAGGTACAACTGCCTTTCAAAGTCCTCCCCCTGCAATCCGTCAGCGGCCCCAATAAAAATTTGTTCAACGAACGGCTGGCTGTCGCGCGCCATTTTGCCAATTCTGGCACCATCAGGGTCACAGGGCACGCTTCGCCAGCCGACTAATTGCTGTCCTTGCTCTTGGACAATTCTTGCCACCGTCTCTTTGCAGTACTCCCGTTCGATAGCATCGGTGGGTAGAAAGATATTGCCGGCAGCAAACCGTCCATCGGGCGGCAAATCGATCTTGAGCGTCTGCGAGGCCACCTTGCGGAGAAACTCCAAAGGGAGCGCCGTTAACATGCCGGCGCCATCGCCGGTGTCGGCATCACAGCCACAGCCACCGCGATGGTCCATGTTGCCAAGGACGGTGTCGGCGTCGAGGATGATCTGATGGGACCGATGTCCCTTGAGGTGTGCCACAAAACCGACACCACAACTGTCTTTCTCGTTACGAGGGTCATACAGGCCCTGCGCCGGAGGCAGGTGGAATCGCTGCTCGCGAGAATCTGTATTCATTGCACTTGACCTTCTACGTAAAACTGACATTCGAAATTAATCGGTCGAAAAGTCCGTTCGCCGTTGCTCACCGGCGAATCGCACAACTTAGGGTGCAGCCGCTTTGGAACAGTCCGGCGTAATCGAGGTAGCAGCGGTAGCAACTATCGAATCGGACAGCCGGGAAGCGATCGGTTCGAACGAAAAAGGACTCTTTGCCGGATTGGATCCGCCGGTTTCACCCTTTGCCGGATCCGCATGCTGCTGTAACAGATCGACGACCCCTTGCGCGGTTCGCGAAAGCTGTGCGTCGCGACGCCGGATGATTCCCAAGGGGCGTGTCAATTCGCCGTCAGAAATCACACGCGATGCCAAGGTGCCCGCCTGTACCTCCCGTTCAATTGTCGGCAAAGGCAACAGCCCTACTCCGGCGTCAATTTCAATGGCACGTTTGATCGTTTCAATGTTATCGAATTCCATCGCGACGAGTGGTTCGACCCCACAGCGGGTCAGCGTACGGTCGATTTCACGGCGAATGCGCAGCTCTTCCGAGAACCCCACCATGGGCAGGCCGTGCAGGTCCTGCCATACCACGGCAGGCTTCAAACACAGTGCATGATGAGGTGAACATACCAGGACCATGGGCTCCGTGCGCCATTCCATCGCCTCCACCTTGCGCGAAGAACGTGGATAACTCACCAGGCCGAGATCGACCTGGCGACTCTCCACCAATTGGTACACCCGGTCCGGCTGCTGGTACTGGACACGAACCTTGGCTTCCGGATGGCGACCCAAAAACGCCTTGATGCAGGCGTTCAGATGACTCAGTCCAATCGAATAGATGGCGGCAATGGAAACATGTCCTTCGCCCGACGATCGCACCCGCCGTACTCGCCGTTCCAAATCGCGATAGCGCCGCAGTAACCGCTGACAACCCTCGTAAAAGACTTCACCCTCCCGCGTGACCGTAAGGGGCCGTTGTGACCGGTCGATCAGACGAACTCCAAGCCGTCCCTCCAGCTGATGGACCAACTGGCTGGCGCTCGACTGCGATAAGCCATTTTCCCGGGCCGCCAACGAAAAGCTACGCTGGTCAATTACGTCACAAAATACCTTGAGTGACCGGAATTGCATCTGAATACCCCCGCCTAGCCTTCCATCCGATTGTTCGACAATGTCCCCCTGGTGCGCCCTCCTGGCTGTTTAGTGACATTCGATTTTCTAATACTGCGGATCGAAATCGCAAATATCAGGCCCTTTAACGTACTGAGAGCGCATCGCCAAGTCAAGTACCACCCCCCTCCTCTGCGGGGGGATCAGAAACTGCCATCGCGAACCCGAAGTCACCGGTTGGGATGGCATTTGGTTCCTAGACGCGATCAATCGCGTCGGCCGTTGCCTTCCGAGAGGTACGTGTACCCCCGCAGCCCGGCTTCGTACATTCGGACGAAGTGCCCGGCTTGTTCATGGTCGATCAGGCCCTCTCGTACGGCGAGTTCGACTGATCTTTCGATTCGCTCCAGTAGCTCGCTTTGCTTGAATTGGACGTAATCGAGGACTTCACTGACGGTATTGCCCTTAATAATCGTTTCCAACACGGTTTCGTTCTGATCGTTGATCGAAACGTGGACGGCATGTGTGTCCCCAAACAGATTGTGTAAGTCGCCCAAGATCTCTTGATAGGCCCCCAGCAGGAAAGCGCCGAGGTAGTAAGGATTGCCATTCAGCGGGTGGAGTGGAAGTGATCGACGGACATCCCGACGATCGATAAAGGTATCGACCTTGCCATCGGAATCGCAGGTAATGTCACCGAGCACGGCGAACCGAGTTGGCTCTTCGTTCAGGCGATGGATGGGCATGATGGGAAAAAGTTGCTTAATTGCCCAGCTGTCGGGAAGAGATTGAAACAGCGAAAAATTGCAGAAGTAGGTGTCAGCCAGATGCGAGTCGAGCGACATCAGTTCTTCCGGCACTTCTTCCGCGTCAGCGATCAACTGGCGTATTTTTAGGCAAATACCCCAGTAGAGCCCTTCGGCGATGCTTCGTTGTTCCAAGGACATATGTCCCGAGCAGAACGAGTGCACTGAAATCTCCAGAGCGGCTTGAGCGTCGTGGTAACTTTCCAGTAGATTGCGCGTGCCGAGGTTGGTATACGTCTCGCGCAATTCTGACAACGACGGTTCGTCAAACTCCGGCAAGTTATCTATTTTCGGGACAGACCGCTCGGGAGTAACGCCCAGCACATCGAAAATCAGCACGCTGTGGTAAGCCACGACCGCGCGTCCACTTTCGGAGACAATATGCGGATGAGGAATCTCGATCTCGTCGCAGATTGCTTGCACGTGGTGGATCACGTCATTGGCATATTCCTGCAACGTATAGTTGACGCTGGATTCGAAGTTGGTTTGCGATCCGTCATAGTCAACTCCCAATCCACCACCGACATCCAAGTATTTGAGCCCGGCGCCGCGTCTTGCCAGGTCGGCATAGGCGCGCGCCGCTTCCACGAGTGCCCCTTTGATCCGTCGGATATTCGTAATTTGGCTGCCGAGATGGAAGTGCAACAATTCGAAACAGTCGAGCATGCCACGTTGCTGCAAGTAGTCAGCGGCTTGCAGGATTTCGCTGACATTGAGCCCGAATTTGGAGCGGTATCCACCGGATGATTGCCAGCGCCCCGAGCCACGGGCGGCCAGCTTCATGCGCATGCCGATGTGGGGTCGCACGCCAAGTTTTTCAGCGCAATCGAGAATCAGCTCAAGCTCTCGGTAACGCTCGACGACCGGTATCACCGTACGGCCCAGTTTCTGGGCGAGCAGTGCCATTTCGATGTAGGCTTCGTCCTTGAATCCGTTGCATATAATGGGCGTTTGACTGTCGGCCATGGCCACCACAGCCAAGAGTTCGGGTTTGCTGCCGGCCTCCAGTCCAAAACCGTGGGGTCGGCCAAATTTAATAATTTTCTCGACAATCTGCCGCTGTTGATTGACTTTGATGGGATAAACGCAAATGTACTTTCCCTTGTACTCATGTTCATCAATCGCACGCTGAAACGCCTGCTGGAGCGTCTCCAAGCGATGTCGCAGGATGTCGTTAAATCGGAGCAAGACCGGCGGCACGATGCCACGCAGCTTCAGCATCTCCACCAGTTCTTTGAGGTCGATCATCCGTTCTCGTTGTTGCGTCGGGTGAACGACCAGATTGCCTTGCTGGCCTACGGAGAAATAGCCGTTTCCCCAACGGTCTACTTCATAGAGTTCGGTCGAGTCAGCCGTTTTCCAAGTTTCCATTTCACGTGTTGGCACTATCGGAAATCCTCAAGATGGCGCAAGAAGGGCAGAAATTAACCGGTAAAAATTAAATAGGCGAATGGCGTTGCCATCGCGTGTTGGGGACAAGCACGAAAAGACAAGAATGTTACGTCGTTGTAAATCGTGAGTTGATTTCAGCTTACCGCGGTCGTTCGATCCTCGGTGGGAGCGTAGTACGATACGGCTCCTTCTACGAATCGATCTTGTAAGGCTTCTACGGTCATGTCTTCTTGTTCCAAGGCCTCCATGGCTGAAACAGCCGCTTCCGCCGCGGCAATGGTCGTAATGCAAGGGACGCCATGTTGCACAGCCGCGGCTCGGATCCGTCCTTCGTCCGTGCGTGCCCCTTTTCCGCTGGGCGTATTTACAATGAGACTGATGTCACCGTCAATCAGATGGTCCAATAGATTAGGATTTCCTTCAGCCAGCTTTTTCACTCGATGTACAGGGATCTGTGCCTCTTCCAGCACTCTCGCCGTTCCTTCCGTGGCCAATAGATTGTAACCCATCGTATGTAATCGGCGGCAAAAGGTGACGATCTGATGCTTGTGACGTTTTGACACACTAACAAATATTTTTCCCGATGGCTGTTTGGAACTGGGCAGGACAACGCCTGCCGCTAGCTGGCTTTTCGCGAAGGCGATCGAAAATCGATCACTGACGCCCATGACTTCGCCGGTGCTTCGCATCTCCGGACCCAGCACGATATCGACTCCGGCGAATTTTCGGAAGGGGAAAACGCTTTCTTTGACGGACACACGCATGGGAATCGGCTGGCTGTGGATGCCTAATTCTTGCAGCGTCTGCCCCGCCATGATTTTTGCGGCGACTTTGGCAATGGGCAATCCCGTCGCTTTGGCCACAAAGGGAACGGTGCGACTCGCGCGAGGGTTGACCTCCAGCACATAAACTTTGAAGGTCTCGGATTCACGCTTGACGGCGAACTGAACGTTCATGAGCCCGACAACTTGCAGTGCCCTTGCCAAGGCCACCGTTGCGTTCCGGATTTCTTCTTCGACGGCCGTGGGTAGGCTGAAAGAAGGGATGGCACAGGCTGAATCTCCGGAATGGACTCCGGCTTCCTCGATGTGCTCCATGATGCCGGCAACCACGACTCGGGTTCCGTCGGCGATCGCGTCCACATCAACTTCTGTCGCGTCTTCCAAGAACCGGTCGATCAGGACAGGTTGCCCTTCGGCCACAACAAACGCCTCCGTCACGAAGCGGTCAAATTGCGATTGGTCGTAGCAGATTTCCATGGCCCGTCCTCCCAGGACGAAACTAGGCCGGACCAGTGCCGGGAAACCAACTTCGGTGGCCACCGTACGCGCTTCGCTCATGTTGCGTGCGATGCCGTTGGCCGGTTGGTGCAGTCCCAGTTGTTCTAGCATGACCCGAAATTTCTCACGGTCCTCCGCGGCTTCGATCGTATCGACGCTCGTGCCAATAATCGGAACTCCGGCGTTCCAGAGTGCGCGCGCGAGATTGAGCGGTGTTTGCCCGCCGAACTGCACAATGACTCCGTCCGGTTGCACGCGATCACAAATATTCAGCACGTCTTCGATCGTGAGTGGTTCAAAAAACAACAAGTCGCTTGTGTCGTAGTCGGTACTTACTGTTTCCGGATTGGAATTGACCATGATCGACTCAATGCCCAGTTCACGCAGCGCATAGCTGGCGTGGCAGCAGCAATAGTCGAATTCAATGCCTTGGCCAATTCGGTTGGGCCCGCCGCCGAGAATGATAATCCTGCGGCGTCCAGGTACCTTGTCTGGGACCTCATCTTCGTCCTCATACGTCGAATAAAAATAGGGCGTATGGGCTTCGAATTCTGCTGCGCAGGTGTCAACCGATTTAAAAGTTACTTGGATCCCCATTTGTTTTCGATATCGGCGAACATCAAGTTCACCGGTTCGAAAAATGTGTCCCAATTGACGGTCGGCGAATCCCATGCGTTTCGCCGCCCGCATCTGTTCGGCGTCGACGCGATCGAGAGTCTCTCGAGCCCGCAGCTCATTTTCCATTTCTACGATCTGCGACAACTGATCAAGAAACCACGGGTCAATGGCGGTCCGATCGTAGATCTCGGAAATCGAAAAGCCTGCCTTCAATGCGTATCGCAGATACCACACGCGTTCGGCGCTGGGCCGCGAAATTTTTGCGGCAATTTCTCCGTTCGATGGTTGCAGGTCGGTTTCCCAGAGGTCTTTCGGGTCGCAGCCAAAACCAAAGGCTCCCACTTCGAGTCCCCGCAGGGCTTTTTGGAAAGATTCCTTAAACGTTCGGCCGATCGCCATGGTTTCACCCACGCTTTTCATTTGGGTTGTCAGCGTGGAGTCGGCTTCAGGGAATTTCTCGAAAGCAAATCGCGGAATTTTGGTCACAACGTAATCGATGGTCGGTTCGAAGCAGGCCCGCGTTTTACGTGTGATATCGTTCGGTAGCTCGTGGAGTCGGTATCCGACGGCGAGCTTGGCAGCGATCTTGGCAATCGGGAACCCGGTTGCCTTCGATGCCAACGCGCTGCTGCGACTGACGCGCGGATTCATTTCAATCACGATCATCCGCCCCGTCTGTGGCTCAATCGCGAACTGGATGTTGGAACCGCCCGTTTCGACTCCGATTTCTCGAATCACGGCGATGCTCGCATCCCGCATTCGTTGATATTCCTTGTCGGTGAGCGTTTGGGCCGGGGCGACCGTAATGGAGTCTCCGGTATGAATTCCCATGGGGTCGAAGTTTTCGATCGAGCAGATGATGACGACGTTATCGTCTAGGTCCCGCATGACCTCCATCTCGTACTCTTTCCAGCCCAGTACCGACTCCTCCACTAAAATCTCGCTGATCGGAGACTGGTCGAGTCCTCGACGCGCAAGAACGTCGAATTCTTCCCGATTGTAGGCAATGGCAGAGCCCGATCCCCCCAATGTGAAACTCGGTCGCACAACGCATGGTAGGCCGACTTCGCTCATCGCCTCGCGGGCATCTTCGAGTGTGCGAACTGTCCGTCCACGGCAGCATTCAAGGCCAATCTTTTCCATGGCCGTCTTGAACTTGTCGCGTTCCTCCGCCTTGGCGATGGCCTCGGGGTTGGCACCAATCATCAGCACGTTGAATTTCTTCAAGATGCCATGGTGGTCGAGATCCATGGCTAAATTCAGGCCGGTTTGACCTCCGAGCGTGGGAAGGATCGCATCGGGGCGTTCCCGTTCGATGACTTTGGCCACGATTTCCCACGCCAGAGGCTCGATATAGGTTCGATCCGCCGTACTGGGGTCGGTCATGATGGTGGCTGGGTTCGAATTGACCAGCACGACTTCGTACCCTTCTTCGCGGAGCGCCTTGCAGGCCTGGGTCCCAGAATAGTCAAATTCGCAGGCTTGGCCGATGATGATGGGGCCGGAACCGATAAGCAGGATTTTGTGGATATCTTCGCGTCTTGGCACGGGGATTAGACACCTTGTTGTGAGGCCCGTCGCGGGGGAGCTACCAATGTGGCTAAAATCGCTTGAGCCTAACATGATACGCGACGATCCGGCAACCCTTGCTGCAGAAATGTTTTGTCAGAACGGGCGATTGTGAGATATTACCCCTCCCTCTTTGCGAAAGTAGCGCACCCACCGTGAATATGACACCGTCTCGAAGTGGCGTGTTTCAGTCCGCAGCCGACCAGCGTGTGGAGAAATTTACCGCCAGTATCCAGGTCGACCATCGCATGTACCACCAGGATATTCGCGGTTCCCGTGCGCATGCGGAAATGCTGGCGCACGTTGGGCTGATTCGCCCCGATGAGCAGGCCCAGATCGACAAGGTGCTCGCGGAAATCGAAGGGGAGTTGGATCGTGGTGAGTTTGCCTTCCGCACGGAACTCGAAGATATTCACATGCACATAGAGCAGGCGCTGATTGATCGATTGGGGGATGTGGGGCGGAAGCTGCACACGGGACGTAGTCGCAACGACCAAGTCTCCACAGACTTACGACTTTGGGTGCGAGATAGCGTGGATGCGTTGGATCGAGCCATTGGCGAACTTCAGATGGCGTTCGTTGGACGTTGTGACGCCGACCGAGACGTCGTATTGCCGGCCTACACGCATCTGCAACGAGCTCAGCCTGTCTTGGCCCCGCACTACTGGCTGGCGTACTGTGAGAAACTCGATCGCGACCGGAGTCGCCTGGCCGACTGTCGGCGGCGAGCCAACGTTTGTAGTCTCGGTGTGGCTGCTGTCGCCGGTACTAGCTTGCCAATCGATCGGCAGCGTGTCGCCGATTCGCTAGGTTTTGAGGGAGTTGCTCGAAACAGCCTGGACGTTTCCAGCGACCGAGACTTCGCGCTGGAACTAGCCTTTACCTTGGCATTGCTCGCCACCCACTTGAGCGGCTGGGCCGAGGAGTGGATCCTGTGGTCTACGTCAGAATTCTCTTTCCTACGACTTCCCCAAGCCTTTTGCACGGGCTCGTCGATCATGCCCCAGAAAGTCAATCCGGACGTATTGGAATTGATTCGCGGCAAGTCGGCCCGCGTGCTGGGAAATCTACAAGCCTTGATGGTGCTCGTCAAAGGGCTTCCCCTGGCCTACAACCGGGACCTACAAGAAGACAAGCCGCCACTTTTTGATTCAGTAGATACCGTGCTGGCCTGTTTGGAATTGGCGGCGCCCATGGTGGCTGGCGCTGAATTGCGTCGCGATGTGATTGCCGAGCGGTTGGAAGAAGGCTACTTGGATGCGACCACGTTGATGGAACACCTAATTCAACAGCAAGTGCCTCAACGGACCGCACATCACCTCGTTGGACAACTGGTGCGGGAAGCCATGCAACGTAAGGTACCCCTTCGCCAGTTGCCGACCGATGTCTTTCAAGCAGCGCACGAGGCCCTCGCCGGGAATGTTGCTGACGTGTTGGGGGTCGACGCTGCCATTCGGCGGTTCGTGAGCTACGGCTCAACCGCGCCGCCGGAGGTGGAATTTCAAGTTGCTTACTGGAAAAACCGTCTGGCTTGCAATTCCTGAGAGGGCCATTCCTGGGTTCGCCACTGCGTTGGGGTGGTAGAGGTCAGTCTTGATCTGCGGGTCGGCGGGGCTTTCCCCACCGCGGGAACTCGGAATTGGTCCGTCGATCTGCCGTGCTCGATCCTCAAGTCGTAGGTACAATGACTACAGGCACGCGCGCGTGAATTCAGAGACCCTAGGCTCAACGACGAGTCGTTGAGCGGCGACCTTGCGTATACTTTTCTGGCAACCAGGACCTTTATGGCAACCGGAACTTTGGGCTCCCGCACGATCTTGTACCTCGCACTGGCGATTCTGTTCCTAGCAGCGCCCCGTTCCGGGCGGGGCCAATCGGCCCTGAAGCCTGCTCCAGCCCCCAGGCCGTCCGTCGACGAGCAGGATGCGGCGAAGCTCGCGTTGCTGACCGTCGATCGACAGAATCCAGAAAAGTTGTTGGGGGCGGTTGAGGCGTTACTTCGATTGGGATACGCGGAAGATGCCGTCAAGCTCATGGCCACCGAAACCTGGTCACCAGAGCAGCAAGAATCGGTCGTCCGCGCTTGGGGCACGCTGCGACTTCTGCAGCTAGGGCGATCGCCGGGGCTTGATGAGGCGTCCCGCAATCGTGTCGTGCGGTGGTTGGAAGTCGCTCGGCGTGAGTCGTTTTCGGCCGAGAATATTCGCGAACGGCTGATTGCATGGCGGGCGTCCGCCGGGCAACTGCGCTCAAAGTCTGAGGACAAATTGCGGACGGCGGGAGTCGACGTGCTCCCCATCGCTTTGGAAATGGCGCAGGATCTGTCTCACGAGCACCGAAGATCACTGGCTCGCATGCTCGGTCCGGCGGCGATCTTGCCTCTCATGATCGTGATGGACGAGAGTGACGGAGCTGTTCGTGAAATGGCAGCCGAACTGCTCACGGAGATCGACGACAAGATCCTGTCGGGAGATTCGCTTGATTTATGGCGGAATCGCAGGCAAACCGCCTGGCGTCGAGCGGCCGAGTATGAACGCACGGCGGCGGAGCATCCGGCTCTCGAAGCGAAGATCTGGCGTTGGAACGGATCGCGGCTAGTGACTCAAGTCGTGCGGCCCGAAGTGGAGCAGAGTTGGCAAGCATGGATGTGGAGCCGCACGTTGGTGAAATCAGGGCAAGCCACGAACGAAGATCATGCGTGCGACCTGCTGATCAATCTCTATCTTGATAAACAACTAGCCGGTTGGCGTCAGCCGTTGCCCGATGGCCCTCGTTCGGCGCTCGCGATGGTCCGTCACCAAGGTGTCGACGGCGCGGCGGCCGCGTTGGCCTGCGGTTGGAAAGAGGCTCCCGAGCTGGCGCTGGTGGCCGCGATCGAAGCCTTTGGACGACTCGAAGCAGCGGACGCACGCGATGCCCACCGAACCGACCCACTGTTATGGAAGTCGCTCGCGCACAGTAATCGTCGTGTTCGTTTCGCAGCGTTGGAGTCGCTGTTGAGAATAACTCCGCTCGAGCAACATGCCGGGGCGAGCCGCCTGATCGATCAATTGGGCTGGTTCGCCGCCACACGCGGTCGGCCAAGGGTCCTGATCATTGACGGACCAAGTGCGGCTGGGTTCGATTTAGCCAGCGGGCTGCGCTCCGCGGGACTTGACGCGGACTCGGTCGGCAGTTCGTTCGCTGCGTTGCGCAATCTGCACACGGCCGATCTTGAGCCAGCGGCGGACTACATCGCCGTTTTGGCGTGGAGGCCGTTGGATACCGGGACGCTCGAATTTACTCAACAGCTTGCGCAAAATCCCCGGACTCGCCAACTTCCAGTGTGGTGGATTCAACCTACTGACTCGCCGAGTCCGTCACAGACCGAATTTGAAATCCGCAGGGGAGTTGAGTCGCTCGGTTTTTTTTCCACAGACCTGCCTGCAGTGCGCAGGATTGCTGCGTATTTGACCGAACGGCAGGGTCCTTATGCCATAACGGCTGAGGAACGCGTGATGAATGCGACGCGCTCCCTGAAGTGGTTGGAACAGGGTGCACTGGGGGGATCGACGGCGATTTTTTCTGCGGTTCGCCAGCGCCCCGCAATTGCGGCGGGTTTGCACGGTCCGGGTGACCTTCAAGTTGCAGTCCAGTCGCTGATTGCCGTTGTCGAGTCGGCTTCGCATGGTGCGAATTGACGGTTATGCTGAACCCGGGGCGGGGACAACGGTATTTCATCAGCCCATCCGCTTTCATTCACGACGGGACTGCTCCCCTTGAACTACCTTTCCGCAACCGGGCCTCCGATCGCTGGTTTGATTGGTGCGAGTCCAGCCATGGAACGGGTGTATCGAATGATTCGCCAAGTGGCGAGCAGCAATGCTTCTGTGCTGCTGTTAGGTGAGTCGGGCACGGGGAAGGAACTGGTTGCCAGTGCACTCCACAGGTTGAGCCTTCGCAGCGGTGGGCCCTTTGTCCGGGTTAACTGTGGGGCGCTGAGTGAAAGTTTGCTGGAGAGCGAGCTCTTTGGGCACGTGCGGGGTGCATTTACCGGCGCGGTCGCCAATCGAACGGGTCGTTTTGAAGCTGCCCACGGCGGAACGATCTTCCTTGATGAGATCAATTCAACGACCCCTCATTTGCAAGTGAAGTTGTTGCGAGTATTGCAGGAACGCGAATTTGAGCGAGTCGGCGATACACAAACGGTTCGTGTCGATACGCGCCTGATTGCCGCCAGCAACCGCGATCTACGGCAGGAAGTTGCCGGAGAAAGATTTCGCGAAGATCTCTACTGGCGGCTCAATGTCGTACCTGTCGCTTTGCCTCCCCTGCGCGAACGCCGCGAAGACATTCCTGCGCTCGTCGGGCACTTCTTGAATCATTACAATGAAGTCAATGACCGACTCGTGGTGCATATTCAACGTGAGGCTTTGCAGGCAATGCAAGGTTATGATTGGCCTGGTAATGTTCGGGAACTGCAAAATGCGATCGAAAGGGCTGTTGTGCTGGCGGAAGGGGACGAGTTGACGGTTGAATTACTGCCGGAGAATATCCTGGGGGGACGGGATCAAGCGTTTGGCGATTCGAATACGAATCAGCTAGAGCGATTTACTCGTGAAGTTGTGACACATGGGCTTCGATTCACCGGGCAAGATGCGCAGGGTGTTCATGCTCAGATCGTGGATGGCGTGGAAAGGGAGCTGATTGTTCAAGTTATGCGGCAGTGCCATCAAGTTCAAACCAAAGCTGCAACTCGCCTGGGGATCAATCGAAATACGCTTCATAAAAAACTAAAACAGTACGGTTTGGAGACGCCCGATTCCGACATGACGGAGTGATCCGCGCAAATCAACGATGAGCATTTTCCTCACCTTATTACTGCCAGCCCTCATAACTTGCTATTCCTTAGCATTCGCGATCGAGCTGCGACGTCAGTTTGCTCCGGGAAAGCTTGCCGAACGGTGGACACTTACGCCACTGGGCATTGGGTGGGTGCTCCATACCATTTATATCGCGGCAGAGTTGGCGCAGGGAGTTCGTGACGGCACGCCCTTGGCAAGCTGGCACCAGTGGTGGTTGTTGCTCGCCTGGGGAATTGGATTAGCGAGTGGTCTCTGGATTCTGTGGCGACCTCGTACGGTCGCTGGTCTATTCGTCTTGCTTCCGTTGTTAGCCCTGGTTTTGATCGCTTGGCAGTTACCCAGTGATGTCTCCTTTCCCGTACGGACGACCTCACGTGTGTGGATTGCGCTGCACGGAGTTTGTCTGTTGCTGGGAACCGGGGCGGTGCTGCTAGGAAGCGTTTCTGGACTAATGTATTTGTTGCAGTCCGAGTTATTGCGACGTAAACAGGCCACGATGGTGGGGTTGCAGTTGCCAAATCTCGAATGGCTGCAGCGAGTGACGGAACGTTGCTTGTTGGTGTCTAGCTTATTTGTGCTGGCGGGATTGTTGGTTGGCGTGTTGGCCAATTTCTACCTGCGGCAGGATTCACTGGCTGGCGTGCCATGGAGCGATCCTGTCGTATGGACTTCCGTGCTACTCCTGGTGTGGCTTCTGAGTGCCGATCTTTTCAGCTTGTTGTATCGACCGGCTAGGCAGGGTCGTAAAGTGGCATACCTGACGGTTGCTAACCTTGTCTTCTTGGGTGTTGTATTGGCAATTTTGTTGTTGTCCTCTACCCAGCACGCTCAGTCGTTCGCCATCCAGCCACCGGCTGCATGGCCCGGGCAGTTGCCAAATCCGGAGACCCGTTAATGCGTCTTCAGATGATCGGTTGCAGCCACCGTACGGCCAATGTCAGTATCCGCGAAAAACTAGCGTTCACGGGCGAGCAGATCAGCGATGCGCTGCAGCGATTCCGTCAAAGGTTTCCTGACGCCGAAGCTGTGTTGTTGTCAACTTGCAATCGTGTGGAGTTTTATACAGCATCCGAGCAAGACGCTGCGGCGCCGAATCCGCAAGAGGCCGTTGAGTTCCTGGCGAGTTGCCATGGCCTATTGCCCAAGGAGATTACAGCCGATTTGCACCGTTACGCCGACGAGCAAGTCGTACGGCACTTATTTACCGTGGCCGCGAGTCTCGACAGTATGGTGATGGGGGAAGCCCAAATTCTGTCGCAGGTAAAACAGGCCTACGAAATGGCCCAATCGGGTGAGTCCGCCGGGCCGCTGATTCATAGCTGTTTTCAGGCGGCCATTCGCGTCGCGAAACTGGTAGCGTCCCAGACCGCCATTCATGAGAAACGCGTGAGTGTCCCCAGCGTCGCCGTGGGAGATTTCGTCAGCCGCTTTTTTGACCGCTTGGACGATAAGCGCGTCCTGTTGATCGGGGCGGGAGAAATGGGGCAAGAAACCCTGCGGTACCTAACCGAAGCGGGGGCGAGGCACGTTACCGTCATGAATCGAAATATCGAACGTGCGGAACAGCTTGCCTCCCAATTGGGTGCAGTCGTTGCCGATTGGGATTCCCTCGTCGATCAGCTATCAGAAGCCGATCTCGTGGTTAGCACAACCGGTGCTGCACAGCCGATCGTGACGAGTGACATGTATCGGAGCGTGAGTCGTCGGCGGCATCAGCGCCCACTCTTTGTTCTCGATCTGGCAGTGCCACGAGACTTTGCCGCAGACCTAGGCGAATTTTCTAGCGTTTACCTCTATAGCCTGGATGATTTGCAAGCGGTCTGTGAAATGAACCGAAAGTCTCGCCAGGCGGAATGGCCTCAAGCGGAACGAATTATCGAATCAGAAACCGTTCGGTTCATGACCGAACTTCAGCACCGCGACTCAGCACCGACCATACGCCGTTTTCGTGAGCAGGCCGAACTTGCCAAGGATCGAGAACTCCGCCGACTCTGGAATCGACTGGAAAAGGTATCCGAAGCTGATCAACGAGAAATCACGCGGTCCTTCGATCGGCTCGTCAATAAGCTGCTGCACCCACCGCTCGAGTCACTTCGAGATGAAGCCCGGCAAGGAAATACAGCCGGACTGCTGGATGCGCTCAAGCGGCTGTTTCAGTTACATGACTAATCGGTCCGCGATCAGTTAGCCCAGTATTGGCAAAGATTGGGCTTATCAAGAGTTGGCGAGAACGGCCAACGAGCTGAGATCATGTTGCTGCGCACCAAGAATCGCGCGCGATGTATAGCACAAGAAGCGTCTCGATTCGTATTCACTCCCCACTTCCCTGAAGACGGAAGCGAGGGGTGCCAAAGTTAAGCAATCGAAAGCGCGGGAGAAAATCGTCAGTTTCCACAACTTCTTTTCAGGCCACGCAAGACTCACCGTTTCGCGCTAGCCTAAGGTTTGCTGCTTGCCCCCTGTTTCGTAACCGGCCGACGTTCGCGTCAGCGATTACTCCCAGTCTTCTTCTTCTTCTTCTTCCTCTTCGTCCTCTTCGTCGTCATCCCAATCGTCGTCGTCCCAATCTTCATCTTCCTCTTCGTCTTCGTCTGCATCGACCTCGTTCCACTCCTCCTCTTCGTCGTCTTCCTCGTCTTCAAACTCTTCGTCTTCTTCGAGCTCTTCGTCCTCGAGCTCATCTTCTTCTTCATCTTCTTCTTCGAACTCTTCCTCTTCGTCTTCGTCATCTTCTTCGAAGTCTTCGTCCTCGTCACGTTTGCCGACGAGTTCTTCGATTTCTCGGCGTTTGGCGCCCAAGAGATCTCCACGTGCCGAACGAGGCGTGGAAGCCAGGGGGTGAATGATAGTGGTTTCGATGATGTTAGAAAGAGTCACGTCCGCTTCCTCCTCGACTTGCAGTTTTCCCGAATCCGCAGGGGCCATTTGGTCATTGCCCGTGCGAACCTTATTGTCATGCGTAGCACCGTGCGACGCATGACGACGCCATTGATCTGCCCGCGGCAGCTGTTCCAGCGACCTCATACCAAACAGTTGTAAGAACTTTCGGGTGGTTACGTATAGGTAGGGTCGGCCTAAATCTTTGCCCCGCCCACCAATTCGTATCAAATCTTGTTCCAATAATTGCCGTAGGATTTCTCCGCACGACACGCCACGAATGGCTTCTACTTCCGCACGCGGTATTGGCTGCCGGTAGGCAACCACTGCCAAGGCTTCAAGCGCAGGGCTCGACAATCGTATCTCGCCAGGTACATGACGCAATCGCCTCAGCCACGGAGCAAACTCGCTCCGGGTCAAGAGCTGATAGCCTCCACCCACCTGCTCCACATGAAACGCCGATCCCCGCTTTTCATACCTCTGATTTAGCTGGTTGACCAGTGTACGGGCTTCCGTTCCGTCCGCCAAGTTGGCATATCGACTAAGTTTTCGGCTCGGAAGAGGCTCTTTCGCCAGAAACAAAATCGCTTCCACTCGGCATAACGGATCTTCCAGTAGGCTAGTCTGACAAGATATGTCGTTTTGGCCGAGCGTGCGCTGGGGGGGCTTTTGTTTCGCCGGGCGATAGGCGAGCGGAAGCTGGTAACGCGTCGCGACGCTGCCCAGCCGGCGGCCAACCGGCTGATGCCCCAGTTCGGCTAGGTTTCGGGATGGCACTCGCGGTGGTAACGTCATTTTATACGGGATCTTTCAGGAGCAGTTGAAGTTTTGGAATATTCCGGCCGATTTGGCTCCCCCGCAGTCGTCCCGCAAAAAATGGAAGGGATTTGGCCAACTTGACACAATTTTGCTCGCGGGAATAGCCTAGCAAGATTCACCGGGTCTTCACGGTCCATTAAAAAAGTGTTGGGACTCCCATGTCGCAGCGTTCCTTATCACACTACAAATTCTTGCCGTGGATTTATTTGACGCTAGTTTTTGCCATAGCGGTAGTCGTCGTCGTAGGAATTCTGGTCTCGCGCGTTTCGGGCCAGGAGTTTAATCCTCAGACGTTGCAGCGACGACAATTTACCTTGTGGCGGATTCCATTTTCCCAATTTCAATTCAGTCCAACCTTTCGGCAACCGGCGGAGTCGAAAGAACTGTGCGAGTACCTGAGCGGCCAGGAGTGGTGGATGGCCGAAACGCCGGGCGCGGCACACGATTGGCAGGTGGCGGAGGAATTCTCGCTACGGGGGGGGGTCCGTGGCGAAGTCGCCTTACTTGCCCATCTGGTGGCCGATCCAGAGTTTTGGTTGGATTGGTCTCAGAAGAATGCCGGCCGCTCGGCTGATTTTTGGCCGGCCGTGGCGTTACAGGTCCAGCGTCAGCAGTACGTATCACTTCCACGCTTGTTTGCCTTGGCCCTCGAACGGACCGACGCGTCCGTCTGGAAAGAGCGTTTCGCTGAATGGCAAGCGGAGTCGGCTCGGCCATGACCAAGGTACCGACAGAGTCCTACTATCTCGACCACAATGCGACCACGCGAGTTCATCCGGAAGTTGTCGAGTCGATGCGGGAGTACGAATTGCGGGGATATGCAAACCCTGCCAGTCAGCATTATTTCGGTCGCAAGGCCCGGCAAGTACTCGAAGACTGCCGGGATCGCATTCTGGAGCTCATGGGAGCGGAGGTCGGGGCGGCCCGTGGCGATCGGCTCATTTTTACCAGCGGTGCCACCGAGGCGAATAATCTCGCAATTCGCGGACTGGTCGTCGGCTCCCATCGTCCACTGATGATATCCACGATCGAACATCCCAGTGTGTCCGAATGCGCGGACTGGTTGGAGCGACGTGGACGGACGGTATTTCGCTGGCCAGTGACCGTTGCGGGCCGCGCCGATGTTTCTGGGCTTCCTCTGTGCGATGAGCCACCTCAACTCATCAGTCTGATGCTTGCCAACCACGAAACGGGCGTGCTACAGCCGGTGTCCGATCTGACTCGGCATGTACGCGAAGCGGGTTGGCCCACGTTGGTTCATACCGATGCCGTTCAGGCCGTCGGTAAACACCCCGTTGTGTTTCGCGATCTCCAGGTCGATGCCCTCTCAATTTCCGGACATAAGTTTCACGGTCCAGCCGGTATTGGCGGACTGCTCCTCCGAAGTGGAATTTCCCCGCCCCCCGTGCTCTTGGGGGGCAGTCAGCAAATGGGCACCCGCCCGGGAACGGAGTCCGTCGCATTAGCCGTAGGGATGCGAACGGCATTGGAAATTTGTCAGCGCGACCTACAGCAGCGAATATCGCACATGCAATTACTGCGGAACGAATTACAGATTCGACTCCTGGCGGCCTTTCCTTGGGTGGTCGTCAACGGCGCGGAGCCGCGTCTGCCGAATACGCTCAACGTTTCCTGCGTGGGACTCGATCGACAGTCGTTGCTCTTGGCTCTCGACCGGCACGGCATCGCTTGTGCCACAGGTTCGGCCTGTGAAAGTGGTTCTAGTCGGCCTTCGCCCGTTCTGGTGGCGATGGGCTGTCCCGAACAGCATGTGCAAAGTGCGATTCGATTCAGTATCGGGGCCGACGTAACTGCACAGGATATGGAGCAAGTCGCTGAAAGGATCGTGGCCGCGATTGCAAGAATGGCCGGTAGTCGCGACGGCGGTATGTCGCCAGTCGTGTGAACGGTTGCGTTGGAAGGTCCGCACAGAATTCCGTTAAGCGCCCAGGACTCGTCGAGTTTCCAGGAACGTTTGGTGGGATGCTTCCTCCAGCTGCGCTAGACCTGCTTCATCCAGTCCCAGGAAATCCAAGAGGTATCCCCCCAAGCTCACTGGCGTTTGCGGTCGCATCTGCGTGCTGACACCCCAGGCATGGTCCAACGCGTCTGCGGCGAAAATAAGGCTAACTAGGGAACGGTGAGCAGGAGCCTCTTCCGGTCGATGGTGGAATCCGATGGTGGTTTTGATTTCTTCCGATAGGCCCCACCCATTGGCGGACCGCATGCCAATCTCCTCATGCGTCGTACCAAACAAGAATCTTTCGCCGTCAGGTAAGTTCGCGTCCGACACGCAATCGACGAGCTTAACATAGGCCTCGGGTACGATGTCGTACAGGAAGAGCATCCCGACATCATGGAAAATTCCCGCCAAGAATTCCTGTTCTTCACCATCAACCCGGCAATGTTCGGAAATAACACCAGCCAGAGTTGCGCATGCGATGGAGTGGCTCCATAAAGCTTGCCGACCTTTTACCGTGTCGGTACCGGCCGTGAAGACCTGCATTCCAGCCACAGAGAGCGCGAGGCTGCGGAGTTTTCTTACGCCGAGCAATGACGCGGCCTGGCCAACATTTCGGATCTCTTTGGTGAACCCATAGAGAGGACTATTGGTCATGCGCAGGAGTCGCATGCTGAGCCCTGGATCTATTTCGATGATTTTCTCGTACGTCGCGGCAGTTGATTTCGGGTCTTGGCACGCCGCTAAAAGTTGCGTAACCGCTGCTGGAAACGGACGTAGAACGCTGAGGTCTTCCAGGCCGTCTTGGACCTTCGTCATCAAGTGGAGTCGCTCAGCTTCTTGATTCAGTAGTGTGGCGGCGCGTGTCACGGCGTGGCTTCTTCGAATGCAAATGGTGAAGATAGGTGCTGGCTCGCAATGAAACTTTACGACGTGTATCGATGAAAAGCCGTGAGAAGGGAAAACTTTCGGCGATTCTTCGCTCCCGACAGGCCCCCGTACCCATCAGAGGCACGAAATTTTACCGGGATCCCTGAGCAGGCAGTAGAAATTCGTGCCTGTTTTGCCGAATGTGCCGCCTGTTTTTTCGGTCGGCCTACGCCACGCGAAGTTCCGCTGCCGGTCGGCTGCGCTCCGTTAGTTGCCCTTCATTTACCTCGAGTACGCGATCGGCGATTTCAAGCAACGTGTTTTGGTGAGTTACCATAATCACGATCTTGTCGTGGCTGAACTCCAGCAGCGCTTCGCGGATCAAGACCTCGCTTTCGTAGTCTACCTGGCTGGTCGCTTCGTCGAGGATCAAAATTTCAGGATTCCGCAGGATGGCTCGAGCCAGCGCAATCCGCTGACGTTGTCCACCGCTTAGACGTTGACCATTCTGCCCCACGACCGTGTCGTAACCCTTGGAAAGTTTGTTCACAATAAAATCATGAGCTCGGGCCATTCGCGTGGCAGCAAGGATTTCCTCTTCCGTCACATCTCCAGCACCATAGCATAGGTTGTAGCGAATCGATTCATTAAAAAGCTCTGTCTGTTGCGTGACCAACCCGACTCGGGATCGGACATTTGCGATCGTGATAGCGCGAAGATCAACGTCATTGAACCGGATGCTTCCCTGTTGGGGGTCATAAAAACGGCAGACGAGATTCAGTAACGAAGACTTGCCCGCGCCGTTCGGTCCAACCACAGCGATGCGCGTACCACGCTGGATATCTAAATTGACATCCGATAGCACCCACTGTTCCCCATAATAAGCAAACCAAGTGTTGCGCAGGCCGATCGTGTGGATCGGTTCTTCAAAAGGTTGAGGATTGGGTGGGTCTTTGATCGTCGACTCGCAATCAAGAACCGGATACAGCACGTCGGCCGCTACAATTCCCGTGTTGATTCCCTCCAGGACCGTCGACATCTTCCGAACCGGATCGGTGGCGCCGACTAAAAGTCCAAAGAACACCATAATTGCCGAAATGGTGAGCGGCCGGTCGCAGATCTGCACGCCGAAACAATGCGTCGTATTGTTGAGTACCAGGTAGGCACTTACCAGAATGGTGCTGCTCAACATGCCAACACCCATGAGTTCTGTGATCGGACGTGAAAATGAGTTCAGGAAAGCCGTCTTGAGTGAGAAATGTAGCATTTGCCGAGTCGCTGCTTCGAACCGCTCCTGCTCCTTGTATTCCATTCCATACGCTTGCACCGTGTGAATGTTCGCGAATGCTTCCAGCATCACATGGTGCAGTCCCAGTGCATTCTCGATCAAACTCTGGCAAACGTTCTTGATGCTTCGGCTGAGCCACACAACCAGAACCGCGACCACCGGGACAATAATCAGCGATATAATGACCAACCGCCAGCAAATGAAGCAGGCACCTGCCAGGCAGGACATTAATTTTAAGGGCTCCCGAATCGCGCCGCCATAAACGCTCGTGATGCCATTCGCCAACGTTTCTGTAGTGTGAGCAATATGAGCGGAAAACCCACTGCTGCCATATCGCGTAAAGCCAGCACGGTCCATGCTGAGCGCCTTACGGAAGATGCGCAGGCGTATGTCGCGTGAGATTTGGCAGGCTACTTTGGAGATCAAATAACTATTCGCCAGTAGTAGAATATGTTTGACAATCGTCGCAACGAAAAGCACGGCGACGATAAGTTGTACAGTTTGGAATGGACTGCGCGGTAAGTAGTAATCAATATAGGGCTTGAGTTTTTGCGACCAGGCAATGGCGGCCGCTTCGGTGTGTTGTCTGGCGTCGAGTTTGGAGATCTCGATTTCGAGCAAAGTGTGCTTCGCACCGTCTGCTGATATCTGTTGCCGCTTCAATTCCTCAATCGTGTTACGACAGTCGATAATTGCCGTCTGTGACTTGCCGATTTCGGCCTCAATCCAATCCTGCAACGGCTTGCCGGCCAGCGTCACTTCAATAATCGGAAACAGAGCACCTATGTTTCCTCCCCACAGGAATGCCACTCCCATCGAACTGAGGGTTGCCAACACTAGTAGGTGCCAGTATTTGGAAGCTTCGCGAAGGGCACGAGAAAAGTTTTTCATACGGTAGCGCAGAGAGCAGGGTTTGGGGAGACGATTTCGTGTTGCGGGGTGTCCCGACGAAATCGTGGGTTCACGCTTCGATCATGGATGTGGGCAAGTTTGGCGGGACATTATCAGATACAGGGGGTGCAAGCCAAGAGGCAATCAAAAGCTATGCTCCTGTCTATTCGTCCAGCTTGGACGCTGGGTTGATGAATCTTCTAGATGACCGAAAGGTTGGTCGGTGCAGTCACAGCAACAAGGCGCCGCTTGCTACCTACGGGCGACTCGACGGAGCAAATACCGGCCAGTATCTGCCGTTGCGCTCCGCCAATTCCTCCACGGCAACTTGATATAAATCCGCTAGCAGTCGGTTTGTCAGGATTTGCCTTTTCTTTCCCGACGCGACGATCTGCCCCTCTTTCACGACCAGTAGCGACTCAAATTCAGGCAAGATCTCTTCCAAGTGATGCGTGACAAACGCGACACTCAGTTTCGGTTCTGCGAGAAGGAATCGCTGTAGCGAGTCTAAGAAGCGTTCACGAGCTCCTGGATCGAGTCCGGCACATGGTTCGTCGAGAACGATCCACCACGGCTGGGCCATGCACGCGCGCGCAATGAGTACTAGCTGCTTCTCGCCCTGAGATAGATATCCGAAGCGCTCCGATGCAAGGTGCTGGAATCCCAAGACAGACAATTTGGACCGAGCGTCCTCGTAGTCGGACTCGTTCGGTTCATACCCGGGATACGGAACGAGTCCGACCTGAGCGAAACGGCCGGAAACAACCGTATCGAGCACAGGTTCGTCGATCGGAACGTCCGCCGAGATCGAGTCTGACACCCACCCAATTCCTAGCCGTAAGTCCCGCAAATCAATACGTCGTTCGTCTCGCCAGCAGATCTCGCCCCCCGCGTTGGGACGGACGTAACCCGCTGCCAGCCTGAGAAGCGTTGATTTGCCGCTCCCGTTGGCACCCAAAATCGCCCATCGTTCACCGCGCAAGACCTCCCAGGATACCCCTCGCAAGATCATCCTGTCCTGCAGGCAATAGCTGACGTCACTTAATCGGACCAGAGATGCTTTGGACATGAGGTCCCTGTGGAACGTCAGGTTGCGATGCGAATCGACGACAGTGTCAATTGTCTGCAAATGGCTGTCGAGGCAACTTGAACTGCGGCGACTTGTAAATGCTTCTTTGTTTCAATGTGGCCTCTCTCGCGTAAACGCTAGGCCCGTATCAAAGGTAGTTCGATCGGGTCAATAATCCAGCCTCGACAATTCGGTGAGCCACAAAGGCAGGGGATCGCCGATTCGGCCGGCCAAGAATAGTCGATTTTTAGTTCTTCGCCCGCTTCCACCGGGAGCCGTGTGTGCAGCCATAGCTCCGAGCGATTTCCTTCATATTCCCATTGGATGATTTCACAATTCGGTTCGCAGGAGTGGTTCAGATAACGAAAAGGATAGGATGGCTCCAGCGAAAGGCTCCCCCCCAACTCCATGCAATAGTCAGAACTGTAACCTACGTCGTCGATAATCTGGCCGCGAATCCTTCCCACGCGCGTATTTCGTTTGAGACAACGTCGTGCATAAACACCGAATCCAACTACCGACTGGCGGACAACTACGGGCAAATGGGGACCTTGAGATGAACGGGACATGGGGCTCCTAAACGTCAGGGCAAAGTTAAATGGGTATATCCGTGGATGTGGACAAGACGATCGATTTTATTATTCTCCGGCGCGGGACGTTGCCTGGAGCTGCGCTGCCACGAGCGTATTGCGCAGTAGCATAGCAATGGTTAGCGGGCCCACGCCACCTGGTACAGGCGATAGGGCGCCGGCAATCGGCGAAACCGCTGCAAAGTCGACGTCGCCCACCAAACTGTCTCCCACGCGGTTAATTCCCACGTCGATCACCGTCGCGCCTGGACGCACCATCTCTGCGGTGATGAACCGGGGTTGTCCCACCGCGGCGACAAGAATATCGCCCGATCGGGTGATTTCTGACAGGTTCCGTGTGCCCGTGTGGCAAACAGTCACAGTCGCGTTGACAGCGTTGGGGCCGTAGCCGCACTGACGTTGCACTAACATGGCTGCCAGCGGTTTGCCCACGATGTCACTGCGCCCCACAATGACCACGTGCTGCCCTGAGATGGGTATGCTGTTGCGGATCAGCAATTGTTGAACCCCATGCGGCGTGCAAGGCAAAAATCGAGGACGTCCTTGCAATATACGCCCGACGTTTTCAGGATGAAAAGCGTCGACGTCCTTGTCGGGATGGATACTGTCTAGCACACTGGTGGCATCCAACGGTTTCGGTAGTGGCAACTGGACTAGGATTCCATGGACATCAGGGTCCGCATTGAGGCGGTTGACCAGCGAAAGGAGTTCGTGCATCGAGGCCGTGGAATCCAGCCGGTGCAGTTGGCTGTTCATTCCGATCGATTGCGAGGCACGATGTTTGTTACGTACGTAGACTTCACTGGCAGGATCGTTTCCTACCAAAACGGCGGCCAGTGTCGGCTTGATCTGATGGCGATCGATGAATTGCGATACCTCGGCTTTGAGCTCTTCTCGCAAAGTCGCTGCTAGCTGAGTTCCGGATAAGAGTTTCACTGTCATGACCCAAATTCCTGTGGAGTTCTATTGGCCAAATGCCTGAGGTAGGATTTGCAGGATCAGCCACGCATAAAGTCCAGCCATCAAGTCGTCTGCCATGATGCCCCAGCCACCCGGCAACTGCTCGAATTGTGCGACCGGTGGAGGTTTGAAGATGTCAAATGCTCGGTGGAGCAAGAATCCTAGTAGTAGTCCCCACGCTTGGCTCGTCACGGTAGTTGGGAGACAGGTACACAATAACAGCACGCTGGCGAATTCGTCCCAAATTACTTGGGATGGGTCGCCTGTGGCGAAATGCCGTGCGGCGGCCCCACAGATCGGAACGCCAATCACGCACGCGGCGATCCCCACGAAAAACACAAACGATGGTGGCAACCATCCTAAACAGACATAGGCGCCAACCCCCAGGGCAGCCCCATACGTGCCTGGGCCTCCCGGAAAAGTGCCGACGCTGCCCAAAGTCGCAAACCAAGAGAGGATTCGGTCCGTATCCGATTGCGTACCCCGTGGCGAAGCTGTCCCCATGCGTATCGTTCCGTTTTTTTTCCTGCTGAGGGCCCTAGATTGGCCGAACTTGTATTGACCAAGAATTTATCCCGGCCACAATGTACGGGGCCGGGAATCGCTACGTCCGTGTGGCCCCGTCCGTTCTTCTGCTTCTTTCACGTGAGCCGTCCAAAAATAACATGTCCGAAGAAAATTTGAACCCGGTCGAACAAACCAAACTTGAAAGCCACTACCTACAGGGGACGATTCCCGCAGAACTGAAAGACGAAAACCCGTTTTTTAGCAAGGAAAGCACCCACCTCCTCAAGCACCATGGCACGTACCAGCAGGACCATCGGGATCTCCGTAAGGAGGCTCGGGCGATGGGGCGCGATAAATACTACAGTTTCATGGTAAGGACTCGTATTCCAGGGGGTAAGCTTACCAGTCGTCAGTTGCTGGCAGAGTTGGACTTGTGTGACGAATTGGGTGATACCACCCTCCGTGTTACGAGTCGCCAGGGGCTGCAGTTGCATGGAATCTTGAAGGACCGGCTGCAGCCGGTCATTGAACGCATTAATTCCGTGCAGTTGACAACTCTGGGCGCATGCGGTGATCTACAGCGAAACGTCATGTGCTGCCCTGCGCCACATCGCAACGACCCAGTTCATCAGGAAATGCAAAATCTCACCGATGCATTGACTGAGCATCTCGCGCCGCGTACGAAATCCTATCACCAAATCTGGCTAACGCATCCCGAGAACGGTGAAAAGGAATTGGTGGGTGGCGGTCCAGACGAGGTCATCGAACCAATCTATGGCAAGACGTATTTGCCACGCAAATTCAAAACGGCCGTCGGTCTGCCAGACGACAACTGTGTTGATATGTATACCAATGACCTCGCCTTCATGGCCATTTGTGTGGGCGGGCGCGTGGAAGGCTACAATGTGCTCGTCGGTGGCGGCATGGGAGTTACGCCGACGGCCGTCAAGACGTTTCCGGCATTGGCGAAGAAACTGGCTTTCGTTACCCCGGACCAAGCCGTTGCTGTGGCAGAAGCCGTCGTGTGCGTGCAACGTGATTTTGGCAATCGCGAGGACCGCAAAGTTGCTCGACTGAAGTACTTAATCCACAACTGGGGCCTGGACGCCTTCCGCGCTAAAGTCGAAGAGTACTACGGTCGCGCGTTGACTCCTCCCACTGCTGCGGATGTCACAGGCTTCGATGATCATATCGGTTGGCGCGAGCAAGGCGACGGCTTGTTGTATTACGGGCTGAATATCGAAAACGGCCGTATTGTCGACAATGAGAAAATGAAGCTCAAGTCGGCGTTAAGAAGGATCTGTCGCGAATTCCCGTCAGAAATTCGCTTAACCTCGCACCAGAGTATCCTGTTTACGGATATCGTTCCTGACCGTCGCCTGGAATTAGAAACCATCTTACGAGACGCCGGCGTGCCGTTGTCGGAAGATATCTCTACGGTGCGGCGTTGGTCGATGGCGTGTGTCGCTTGGCCCACATGTGGATTGGCGATTACCGAATCAGAACGAGCGTTACCGGGTATTATCGACCAGTTGGAAGTCGAATTGGCGAAACTGGCTTTGGACCGCGATGAATTCACGGTCCGCATGACCGGATGCCCCAATGCGTGCGCGCGGCCTTACAATTCCGATATCGGCCTGGTCGGAAAGACTCTCGGTAAATACACGGTGTACTTGGGCGGGAGACGGCTCGGCGACCGTCTCAACTTTGTCTACAAAGATCTCGTAGCGGCTGACGACATTGTCCCTACCTTACGGCCAGTGTTGGCGTTCTTTAAGAGCCAACGCGAACCTAACGAGACATTGGGTGATTTTTGTTTTCGACAAGGCCAAGAAAAACTCGCTGAATTCTCTGAAAAATTTCGTTAGGAAATTGGTCAATTGGACCTACCCAACGTATTGGTAGCATGCCAGCACGTTGGGTCACCTACCTTACGAAGAACATTCAAAAACTTGCCTTGACCCGTAGGTAGGCGTTGGCGTATTCTCCCGCCTCGTTAAGCAAGTTCTTTGGTCGGGCGGCGGCGAGACAGGATGTTGAGCTAACCGTACCAAGGGCCAGGGCAACTATCGCGAGTTCGCATCGGGAGTTCCTGCGGGGAATTCTGCGAGCCGCTAGCGGCGAACGCGGGCATGGAAGCCCAAGTTCGCTGTGCTTCACGGCATAAAAAAGATACGACCGAGCGGTCTGTTTCGTCCAATCGCTCCCGGAAATAACGGAATCCCCCGCCCCCCGGGGAACCGAGCCTTTCCGGGGGCTTTTTTTTTTGTACCTCTGGATGTACCCAACGATGCGCGACATTCGCCAACATAATCGCAATTGCAGGTAGATACGAAATTGCTCTAAGATCCGCGCCGACCCTGGGGAAAATTCCCGAGCGAATGGAAAAAGTAAGTCGAATTCAAGGAGTGGTGCCCATGATTCACGTGCCAAAAATTTTGAAGTTGCATGACGAAATGGTTGTTCGATGGCATGCGCAAGAATTAGATCATCCCTATACGGGTATCCTCGGTACGATCTGTGTTCAGCATGGATTTAATTTTCAACTCTGGCACCAGGAAGACATAGCACGCAGCCCTGACGTCTCCGATGCAAATATTGCCACAGTCAAACGCTCAATCGACCGATTCAACCAACAGAGGAACGATTGGATTGAAAAAGTCGACGATTGGATATCGGGCGAACTTCAGCAGCACCGGATTACCCATCGGTTCGACGCTGAACACAACACAGAGACCCCAGGGAGTGCCATTGATCGATTGTCGATAATTTCCCTGAGGATTTACCACTTAGATGAACAGTGTAAGCGTCAGGATGCGACTGCGGAGCACCGACAAGGTTGCCACAGCAAATTGACCGTATGCCGACAGCAGCGAGACGATTTATCGCTCGCGTTACAGCGATTGCTCGATGCAATTCGGTCGGGCGAAAAGCGACACTTGAATTACCGGCAGCTCAAGATGTACAACGATCCTACATTGAACCCATATCTCTACCAGTCGGACAAGAAAGTTGCCTAATTTCTCGGGACATTTGGGAAGTAACTGGATATGTCAGCTAGGTCGAAATCTTCCGCGGTCGAACAACCGAAGCGAATATTGATATCGCGACTCAGTGCGATCGGTGACTGCATTCACACGCTGCCGTTGCTATCAGCGTTGCGACGGAAATTCCCCGAGGCAAAATTGGCATGGGCCACGCAGCCTGGTCCCGCCGAATTGCTCCGTGGGCATCCCCAGCTCGATGAGCTCATTATCGTTCGGCGCAACGAATTGCGTTCCGTAACAGGGATTTTCCAATTGCGGGCACGACTGGCCGCCTTCGGCGCCGATGTCAGCCTCGATCCACAAAGCCTCACCAAGAGCGCTTTGGTGGCCAGGCTTTCTGGGGCTGATCGTCGCATTGGGCTCGCACGTCCCTTCGGCCGAGAATTGGCACCGTGGTTGAATAACCAAGTAATCCGCGCGGAACCTTCCCACGTCGTGCAGCGATATCTACAGCTCTTGCGTGGCTTGGACGTCGTGTCGCCCGAAGTGGAATTTGTTGTCCCACGTTCAGCCGAAGTCGATCAGCAAGCGCGGGAGATCTTGCGGCAAGCACATCTCCCCCCTGGCCACTACGCATTGGTGAATTGTGGGGCCGGATGGCCGTCGAAAATCTGGCCCGCCCAACGCTTCGCTCGACTCGCTCGCTTTCTCGGACAACGCTATCGACTTCCGTCGCTGGTGGTCTGGCACGGACCGGAGGAATTCCGGATTTCGCAGGATGTGGCCTTGCGCTCCGGCGGTCATGCCGTGACCGCTCCCGCCACGACGCTCTTGCAATTGGCATCTCTCTGTCGACAAGCGCGACTCTGTGTCGCATCGGATACGGGCCCGCTGCACTTAGCGGCGGCAGTCGGAACAGCTTGCGTAGGACTTTACGGGCCAACGCAACCGGAAATATGCGGACCGTATGGCGAACGACACGAAGTGGTAGAAAGCCGTGACAAAGAACGCTTTCGATGGCCCAAGAGTCCACAAAATCGGTCCATGCAAGACATCGATGTGGCACGCGTCTGTGGAGCTTGCGAACGACTGCTAGCCTCATCTGCGCGACGAGCGGCTTAGTAGCGTCTTGCCCGACCTTCTCCATTCATCTCCAAAAAGCACGCGTTCGTCGCACCTGCTGGCGCATTTCTTGTTGATTCATGATGAACGTGACGGGTGTTCCGCGCAGGTCGATGGTGTTGGCGTCGACGTCTTGTTCTGTCGATCCTGATTGTCGGGTAAGGACGGTTGCTTTGTGCGACAAGTCCGTGACTCCGACCTGGGCTGCTGTCGAGCACCTGCAAGCAAGGATGAGTGGTCATGGTGCGAAAGAACTTCTGGTCGACCTCGCTGGCGTTCGCCTTAGGATTGACGCTCGCCTTGGTCACTCAGGGCACACGTTTATTCGCACAGGCTTGTCCCGCCGACAAACCGCTGCTGGAGACAATGCCCGGGTTCAATCTCTATTGGCATTAACCGCGCGGTTGTGTCAGTGATTCCTGTATTCCTGTAACGTGCCCCACGAATCAGCTCCCGACTTGGTACGCCTCGGCAGAAGTGCTGGGACTGTATCGCGATGAAACTTCCGATGTCGTATTCCAAAGGAATGGTACGAATGGTGCTGACGTCCTGAGGAGCGATAATTTTGATATCGATTTTGACGCGGGTACTCGGCTGGTCGTCGGACGGTCGCTCGGAGACTGGTATCGTCTCGAAGGGACCTATTTTGGCGAGTTCGGTTGGGGCGATACCATGGCGGTGCGGAATCTTGATGCGATTACCCGTCCCGCACAGCCCGGTGCTGGAAATCTTTATTCGCCATTTAGCGGCTTCGGCAGTCCACAAGGGATCGCCGGCGTTGATTTCAATACCTTCGCCACCGTTGGCTACGAATCAAGTTTTTCCAACGCAGAAATTAATCTGCGGCGAAGAGTTCGGATGAGGTCGCCGCATCGGTTGTCCCACGCCTCGATACACAACGAAGGAGAACCCTACCTATTTCAAGAACGAGCAGAGCTGTCACTGTTGCTGGGAATTCGATATGTCAGCTTGGATGATTCACTCACCTATCTCACTCAATCCGATTTGCCGGCGGGCGGAACGGGGAACTCGATTCAGCTTACGACGACGAATGAACTGATCGGCCCCCAAGTCGGGTTCATGTCGCAATTTTTAGCTACGCCACGCACGTGGGTCGACCTCGAGGGGAAGGCGGGCATCTATGCCAACGATATCGAGTTGCGATCCTCGTTCCTGCGTACCAATAGTGCTGCGGCGCCGATCGGATCGTTTGATGGCACGGATGAAGGGAATCATACGTCTTTCTTGGGTGAATTGATGATGCATTGTAATCATCAGTTTACCCCTCGTTTGACCTTGCGTGCTGGATACAATGCCGTCTGGTTAACCGATGTCGCCCTGGCCACGCAGAACTTTAACAACGACATCAACCTGACCGCTTCCGGTCCGGTCCAGCTACAGCACCGAGGCAATACGATCATCCACGGTCCAAGCCTTGGGATTGTATTTGGGTTCTAGATGCGCGGTCCGGTAGGTTCTGGGCGTGCCAGTTCATGCACTCTGGGCTCTTTTACGCCAGCGGGTTACATTCAGTTTGTCTCGCTTGTAACCCGCTGCGTGAGCGAGGGATCCAGGCGACGATACGCCGCAGTTGGCTATATCTAGGTACGTGGGATTTAAGAAAAGCGGGGATGCCTCGAAACTGGTGTCTGC